>JAJXWS010000118.1 GCA_021781495.1 Acidobacteriota bacterium
TACCCCAAGCTGCTCAGCGGGCTCGCCATCTATGCATTGGAGTAGCGCAAGGCGGATCGCACACCCCGCCGCCTGGGTGCTCCTCGCTCTGGCGGCCGTCGCGCCGCACGTCTCCGCGCAGCCTGTCCCCGCGCAGACCGCGCCCGCCCCCGCCAGCCGCTTTGTCGCCGTGCTCGACGCGGCCCACGGCGGCGACGACACCGGCGCCACCCTTACCAGCGGCCAGATGGAGAAGGCGGCCACCCTCGCCCTCAGCGTCCGCCTGCGTTCCCTGCTCTCCGCGCGCGGCATGGCCGTGGTCACCACCCGCGAGTCCGACCTGAACCTCGTTCCCGACAAGCGCGCTGAGATCGCCAACCACGCCCGCGCCCAGCTCTGTCTCAGCCTCCACGCCACTGAGAGCGGCTCCGGTGTGCATCTCTACACCTCCTCGCTGCCCCCCGCCCCGCAGGTCCACTTCCCCGCGTGGAAGACCGCCCAGGGCGCGTGGGTCCTGCGCAGTCTTGCGGCCGCCGGGGTGCTCAACAGCGCCTTGCTCCACGCCGGCATGAATGTCACCCTCGGGCGCACCTCCCTGCCCGGTCTCGACAGCATGACCTGTCCCGCCGTCGCCGTGGAGATCGCCCCGGAGCGCGGCCCTGACAACGCCATCACCGCCCAGCCCGACGACCCCGCCTACCAGGCGCGCGTCGCATCCACCCTCGCCGCCGCCCTCCTCGAGTGGCGCACGGAGGCCCGGCAGCCATGATCTCCCGTTTCCAGAAGGTCCTCTTCCTCGTCCTGCTGGTCGCCTCCCTCAGCATGGGCGCCCTGCTCTGGCATCTGCGCGAGCGCGCCCATCAGCGCCTGCTCGCCGGGGAAACCTCCGCCCCCACCCGCGCGCCAGAGGTCGCCCCATCCGAGCCGGCCACCCTCGTCGTGGCCAACGATGCCGACGGCTCCCTGCTGGCCCAGGCACGCTCTCTGCCGCTGCCGCCAGACCCCGGTGCGCGCGCCCGTGCCGTGCTGGACAAGCTCCTCGATCTCTACGCCTCCAGCGACTCCCCGCATCCCGTACCCGGCGGTGCTGCCGGAGTCGCCCAGGTCTTCCTGCTGCCCGCCACCGGCCCCAAAGACCCGCAGACGCCTGACGCTCAGCTCGCCGTCGTCAACCTCACCGGCAGCTTTGCCGCAGGCCACCCCTCCGGCATTCTCACCGAGACGCTCACCCTGCTCTCCATCTGCGCCACCCTTCGCGCCAACCTGCCCCACATCACCCAGGTCCGGTTTCTCATCGACGGCCAGCAGCGCCCCACGCTCGCCGGCCACGCTGACCTCACCCGCACCTACCTCACCGCGGAAGCCACTCCAACCGGGGGAACCAATCCTTGAGCAGTCCTGAACCCACTCCGCCCACCATCGGCGTCTTCGACTCCGGCTTTGGCGGCCTCACCGTGCTGCGAGCCCTCATCGCCCGCATGCCCCGCGCGCGCTTCTCCTTCCTGGGAGACACCGCCCGCCTGCCCTACGGCTCCAAGTCCCGCCGCACCATCGCCCGCTATGCCGTCGAGAGCGCCCAGTTCCTCGTCCGCGAGCAGGGCGCCGAGTTCCTCGTCATCGCCTGCAACACCGCCAGCGCCCTCGCCCTCGACGCCATTCAGGACGCAGTGCCCGTCCCCGTGCTCGGCGTCATCGAGCCCGGCGCCGCCTCTGCCCGCGCCGCCTCGCAAACCGGCGACGTCCTCGTCATCGCCACAGACGCCACCGTACGCAGCCACGCCTACTCTGAGGCCTGCCAAGCCCAGGGCCTGCGCGCCCTTGAGAAAGCCTGTCCCCTGCTCGTTCCCCTCGTCGAAGAAGGCTGGACCGACCATCCCGTCACCGCCGAGGTCATCCGCATCTATCTCAACGAGCTCAACGCCGATGCCGCCGCACGCGGCCTGCGCCCGGACACTCTCGTCCTCGGCTGCACCCACTACCCGCTGCTCCGCCCGCTCCTCGAGCGCTCAGTGCCCCCCGGCGTCCGCGTCATTGACTCCGCCGAGGCCGCCGCCGAGTCTGCCGCCCGCCTCTTCAACGGCCGCGTCCGCCCCGCCGGCGACCAACCCAATGCCCAGACAGCCGGCCAGCCAACAGAAATCCACTGCTTCGCCACCGACTCGGTCGAAAAATTCCAGCACCTCGGCTCCCGCTTTCTCGGCTATCCCGTAGGCCCTGTGCAACTCATCGACCTTGGCGGCTGATATTCTATGTAGCGGTTGGTGCCGGGCTTTTCCCCGGCCTGAGCGCCGCCCACGGAGGATGTTGACAAGCATGATCAATTTGGCGGGTAAGACGGCCGTAGTGTTCGGACTGGCAAACAAGCGCTCCATCGCCTGGGGAATCGCGCAGAAGCTGCACGCGGCCGGCGCAACCCTGGCCATCTGCTACCAGAACGAGCGCATGAAGCTTGAGGCCGAAGGCCTCATCGCAGAGCTGCCCGGTGCCAGCGGCTTCCAGTGCGATCTCTCCGTCGATGCCGAAATTGAAGCCCTCTTCGTCGCCCTCCAGCAGAAGTACGGCAAGATCGACATCCTCGTCCACGCCGTGGCCTACGCCCCCGCCACCGACCTCCGCGGCGAGTTCATCAACACCAGCCGCGACGGCTTCCGCACCGCCATGGACGTCAGCGTCTACACCCTCATCGCCGTCAGCCGCGCCGCCGCGCCGCTCATGACCGAGGGCGGCAGCATCATGACCCTCAGCTATTACGCCGCAGAGAAGGTCGTGCCCAACTACAACGTCATGGCCGTCGCCAAGGCCGGCCTCGAGTCCTCCGTGCGCTATCTCGCCTGGAACCTCGGCCCCAAAAACATCCGCGTCAACGCCATCTCCGCCGGCCCCATCAAGACCCTCGCCGCCCGCGGCGTCGGCGACCTCAGCGAGATGATGAAGTCCCACGCTGACCGCGCTCCGCTCCATCGCAACGTCGATCAGCTTGAAGTCGGCGGCGCGGCGCTCTTTCTCGCCAGCGACCTCTCCAGCGCCATCACCGGTGAAGTGATGTACGTCGACTGCGGCTACAACGTCATGGGCTTCTAGCAGCGCTCAGCAGAGGAGCCGGCCTCCGGCTCCTCTCACCCGCCGCACCCGCATCCCTCGCCCCGCCACGTCCGCCGCCCCTCCACCGCCAGCACCGGCACCGCGGCCAGCGCAGCCGCGCTGTCCACCCAGTCCACGCGCCACACCGCATGCGCCGCCAGCCCCGCCAGCGTCACGGCAGCCAGGTACGCGCACGTGGCCGACTGTGCCGCATCCGCTCCCAGCGCTCCGTTGCGCATCTTCCGTGCCTCGCGCCGCTTCAGCCACGCCAGCACCGGCATCACCACCAGCGCCATTGCCGTGATCGCCATGCCCATCGGACTGGTCTCCACCGCAGCGCCAAAGGAGAGCCCCGCAATCGCCGCCACCGCCACGGCCAGTGCAAACAGCAGCACCGCCGCCGCCCGCTCGGCGTGCCGCTTCCGCAGCGGAAACCTCGGCAGAAACTGCAGCAGCACCACCACCGCCGACAGCAGTTCCACCAGGCTGTCCGATCCAAAAGCCGACAGCGCCACGCTGTGCGCCTTTGCCGCCGCTGCCAGAGACACGCCGCACTCCATCGCCATCCACGCCAGCGTCGTCCACTGCAGCCACATCACCCGGCGCGGCATCGTGCCCGCACACGCGTCGCGGCACTCCTCCACGCCCGTATGGCAGCCCGAGTTGCAGCAGTCACTCATCGTCGCCCTCATCCCGCCGCGCTACATCGTCCGAATCTGCTCCCACAGCTCCGGGTCCACCGGAATCCCCAGCCTGCGATTCTCCGCGCGCACCGCCAGCGTCTTCTCTCCCGGATAGCGAACCGGGCTGCCTTCCTTCGCCGGCCGGCAGTGATGCAGCGAGGCCACCACCTCGTCCACAATGCCGCGTCCCCCGTCGTTCTGCCCAAAGGCCTCGGGATGCATCGCCACAAACATCTGCGACACTCCTGCCTCCTGCAGTGAGTCCGCCGCCACCTGGTGCGTTGCCCGGCCCAGCGCCAGCATCGCCGCCATCATGTCCAGCACAATCGATAGCCCCGAACCCTTCCAGTAGCCCACCGGCAGCGGCCGCAGCGACCGCTCAATCGCCCCCGGATCGCGCGTCAGGTTCCCGTGCTCGTCAAAGCCGCCGTCCACCGGCAGCAACTCGCCGCGCCTGCGATAGCTCTCCAGCGCGCCATAGGAAAACTGCGACATCGCCATGTCCAGCACCACCGCCCCCTCCGCGCGCGGCACGCCAATCACCAGCGGATTGTTCCCAATCACCGGCTCCAGCCCGCCCCACGGCGGAAGATTCGGCATCGTATTCGTCCAGCAGATGCCAACCATGCCCGCCTCCGCCGCCTGCCAGCCATAGCTGCCGCCGCGCATCCAGTGGTTGGTGTTGCCCATGCTTATGCATCCCACGCCATGCGCGCGGGCCAGTTCCATCGCCCGTGCCATCGCCGCATGCGCATTCAGGTTGCCCGGCCCGCGTCTTCCGTCCCAGCGCTCCACCGCGCCAAACCGGCTCTTCACCTCCGGCTCCGCCGCAATGTCGATATTCCCATTGCGAATCATCGCCACAAAGCGCGGAAACCGCGCCACTCCGTGCGTATACACCCCATCGCACGTCGTCTCCACAAACAGCCGCGCGCAGGTCGTCGCGCGCTCCGCCGTAAAGCCCATCCGGACAAGAATGCCCGTCAGCTTCTCCTGCAACTCTTCAAAAGGAATTCGATTCATAAGGCCAGCCACTCGCAGCAATCCGAATTGAATGCAGAACAAAACAAATGGGCCTGTCCGCCAGGCCCTTCCCGTAAACAGCCCACGCACGCCGAGCTATTCCTTCAGCGTCACCGTAATCTTGCGCGCGTCGCCGCCCGTCGAGGTAATCACGATCTCGCCCGTGGCGCGCTTGCGGATGCTCTTGAACTTCTCGCCCCACTCCACCAGCACCAGTGCATCCGGCGTCAGCAGCTCATCCAGCCCCAGCGTCTCCAGTTGCCGCTCACCCTCCAGCCGGTACACATCCAGGTGAAAGAGCTTCACCGGCCTGCCATCCTGCACGCCGTCGTACTCATGCAGCAGCGTAAAGGTCGGGCTGGTCACCTCGTCCGGCTCGGCGGCGTCCAGCGCCTGCGCAATGCCCTTCACCAGCGTCGTCTTGCCCGTGCCCAGGTCGCCGCGCAGCACCAGCAATTGCGGAGGCTTCAGCAGCCGCGCCAGCTTGCGCCCCACGCCAACCGTGTCCGCGCCGCTCTGCGTAATGAACTCGTGAACTCTGCCAACCGCGGCAGGCGCGTCCTTGGTCATTCTGCTGCCTCATGGGAGCCCGTCGCCGGCGCTGGTTCCGCCGGCAGCCCCTGCAACCAAACATACCCGTTTCCACCACGAGAGCGAAAGCGAAAAGCCCTCGCCAGTTGCG
>JAJXWS010000119.1 GCA_021781495.1 Acidobacteriota bacterium
GGCAGTCAGCCTGCCATTCCCAATCCATTGGTCGATTCCACGATGAGCCCCGGCAAGACGCTCCTCTTCGATCTTGAAGCGCGCTTCGCACGGGCAGTGGCTGCACGGGGTGGCGCGGCATTTCAGGATTGGTTTGCACCGGATGGAGTTCTTCTTGGCAACGGAACCGCTCCAGTTGTGGGCCTGGTCGCGATTGCCCGCTCCGTTCATTGGTCGCCAGCAAGCTACCAGCTCACCTGGACCCCAACGGATGCGGTAATGAGTCCGGCAGTCGACATGGGGTACACCTGGGGACACTACGAGGGCCACAGCAAGGACCTGCATGGCCATCCCGTCTCCACGAGCGGGCGCTATGTTTCGATCTGGCGCAGGCAACCGGATGGCGAATGGAAGATCGCACTGGATGCAAGCGCCAATGAGCCCCCATCGGCTAACGACTGCTGCCGATTGCCTGCCCCAGGGAATTGACCCATCAAATCGTCAAACCGCCCTTCTGCGGGAAGGGTGTGAAACGATAGTCTATGGATGTACCAGATCAACCCCAGGCGCCGCTCACTGGTGAACCGGCTCTGCGTCTACGTTAAGACTGGATTCAGTTTCCAGGCGGCTGCACATACGACGCAGGCATGTCCGTAACCCAACGCCGCCGGGATATTCCCTCTAAGGATTGAGGAGACTTTCGCATTGAAGAGATCGTTGATGCTCATGACGCTGGCCGCCGCTGTTACGGCTCTGCTGCCCCGCCCCGCCAGCTCACAGATCGTGATGGAAAAGCCGCATGTCCGCCCCACGGGTCCCACCTATAACTACACAGTATTTGCAGGGTGGGGTTATACGAGCATCAACCAGGTGAACCAGTCGCGCAGCGGCCTGCAGGGCTTCTCTGCCTCTTTTACCCGCGATTGGGGTAAGTACTTTGGCCTGACCGTGGACGGTGGACACTACGCCTGGCAGACGACGGCTTCCAACGCAGCGGTTGGAAAGCCCTCGGTTGACTATTACCTTGCGGGGCCTGAGCTTCACGCCGCGCTCTACGGCCCGACCAGCATGTTCGTGCACGGTCTGCTCGGCATCGCCCATACCGGCGGCGTCAACATCTCTCCCGCAGCTTCTCCGGCGGGCGGCATCGGCATCGGCATGGATTATCAGTTCACCCCGCGTGTGGCTCTGCGGCTTTCCGGTGACGATGTCTTTTCTGATTTCACCGTGGTTCCGTATCAGCAGGGCTTCTCACCGCATATTCGCTGGAATGCCCGTGCATCGCTTGGTGTCGCCTATCGCTTCTGACATCAGGGGTCACTTTCTGGAATGTCCTTTTCGCTGAGCACCTGCCAGATTGAAGCCTGCCACCTGGCGGGTTGACCCTCCGGATGCCCACGTGCGAATCGTTCCCTCGGCGCTTCGTGAACGATGGGTTAACCTGAATGCATCCGGAGCCCGCTCTCTTGACGAAGCTTGTTGTCTTTCTCCGCGTCCATCAGACAGACGCTTCGATCCTGCTCTTCCTCGCCGCCGGCGCAATCGGCATCGCGTCACAGATCATGCTCCCCGTCATGCCCGGCGCGGAGATGGTACAGATCGCTCAGAATCTCGCTGCCCATGGAACCTTCGCCAACCCTTTCTGGACCCTCGCGACAGGGCCAACCGCGGTAAACCCTCCCCTCTACCCACTTCTGCTGGCAGCGCTTTTCAAAATCTTGCGCCAACCGGCTTATGTGTACTTCGCATCAACCTTGCTCGCAATCCTCGCAAACGCATTTACTGCATCTCTGCTGCCCAGATTATCGGTTGCCCTGCTCGGAGATTGTGTGCCGGGCATCTTTGGGGCGGTTATCTGGCTCGGCGCGATGCAATCGATTCCTGGCTGGGACACCAACCTAAGCGTTTTTGGAATCCTGATCTTTTGCCTCATCACCCTGCCATCTGGATTTGCGCAGCGTCGTCCGATGGCCGCAGCCGTTCTTGGAGGAGTCCTCGCCGGTCTTCTATTTCTGTTCAATCCGTCGCTGATACTGATTACAGTTCCATGGCTCGCGTTCATTTGGTTTACCTCTAGAGCCTCGAAGCTGTCCACTCTCAGAGATCCCCTTATCACGCTGAGTATCCTCTGTCTGTTCTGGTTTGGCTGGGCGATGAGGAATTACAACCAACTCGGCGCGTTCGTCGTAAGAACTAATTTTGGGATGACGTTCTACTCGTCGAATAATGACTGCGCCCAATCGAGCCTGATCCGTGACGAATTCAATAACTGCTACCAAACACACCATCCGAACGCCAGTGTGGATGAGGCCAGGCTACTGGCTACACTCGGCGAAGTTCGCTACGACCGTACCCGCATCGCCGACGCCTTGGCCTGGATTCGCACCCATCCGGCTCGCTTCACACGCCTAACGCTGCGGCGTTTCCTGGAATTCTGGTTTCCGCCAGCCGATTGGATTCCTCCAACGAAGAAGTTCCAGAATGCATTCTCCATTCCGCACTACGCACAAAAGTGGTCCATGCAGCAGATCCGCATCGCCTGTGTGGTTTGGCTGGCTACCTTGCTTTCCATTCCCGGACTCATCCTGATGGTCCGCCGCCGCGAACCTGTCACCGTCTATTTCACCGCAGTGCTGACACTGTACCCACTGATGTACTACCTGGTCGTCACGGACGTGCGTTATCGCTATCCTGTCCTCTGGATAACCTTACTGTGCGCAGGCTGTTTTCTGCGTGACATGCTCGAGCACGACCGTACGCCTGCTGCATCCGCCTGAAACACATTTCGTTGACAGGCATTTCAGCCTTCTTCCGCTTCGCGCAGCTTGGCAATGACAGTGAAGTCTTCGAGCGTTGTCGTATCGCCTTTGATTTCGCCGTGCGTGGCCAGATCGCGCAGCAGCCTGCGCATGATCTTCCCGCTGCGCGTTTTCGGCAGCGCATCCGTAAATCGAATGTCGTCCGGACGGGCCAGTGAACCAATCTCTTTGGCGACCCATTTCCGCAACTCGTCCTTGAGTGCATCGCTCGGCTCGTTTCCGCTCTCCAGTGTCACGAATGCAGAGATTGCCTGCCCCTTCAGATCGTCGGGTCTTCCCACCACCGCCGCCTCGGCCACTTTGGGATGCGCCACTAGTGCGGACTCCACTTCCATTGTGCCAAGCCGGTGACCACTCACATTGATGACGTCGTCGACACGGCCCATGAGCCAGAAGTATCCATCTGCATCCTGGCGCGCGCCATCGCCTGTGAAATAGCAGCCCGGCACATCACTCCAATACGTGTGCCGATAGCGTTCCGGATCGCCGTAGACCGTCCGCGCCATGGATGGCCAGGGCTTGCGAATCACCAGAAGGCCGCCGCTGCCTGCCGGAACTGGCATCCCCTCGCGGGTCACAACCGCCGGTTCAATGCCGAAGAATGGGCGCGTCGCCGACCCGGGCTTCGCCGCAACCGCCCCAGGAACCGGCGCGATCATGATGGCCCCCGTCTCTGTTTGCCACCAGGTATCCACAATGGGACAGCGGTTATGTCCAATTTTCTCTCGATACCACATCCACGCTTCCGGGTTGATGGGTTCACCCACCGTACCCAGCAGGCGCAGCGAGTCCAGACTATGCTTGCTTACGTGCTCATCGCCCCATTTGATGAACGCGCGGATCGCTGTAGGCGCGGTGTAGAAGACGGTGACTTTGTGGTCATCCACGATCTTCCAGAAGCGCGAAAAGTCCGGCCAATTCGGCGCGCCTTCATACATCAGAACCGTTGCGCCATTCAGCAGGGGGCCATACACCACATAGGAATGTCCGGTCACCCAGCCAATGTCGGCCGTGCACCAGTACACATCCTCGTCGCGCAGATCGAAAATGTATTTCGTTGTCAGATAGGTCTGTACCGCATAGCCGCCCGTCGTGTGAACAAGCCCCTTCGGCTTTCCCGTGGTTCCAGAGGTGTACAAAATGTACAAAGGAGCTTCTGCATCCAGTGACTCCGCTGGGCACTCCGCATCGGCGCTCGCTATCAGCTCGTGCCACCAGTGGTCGCGTCCCGGCTGCATCTCGACATCGCAGCCACTCCGCTTCAAGACCACCACATGCTTCACCGTGCGGCAGGCATGCATGGCCTCATCCACGGTGCGCTTCAGCATGACTTGATTGCCACGGCGATAACTTGAGTCCTGCGTCAAAACCGCGACGCACCCGGCGTCATTCACACGATCGGCAATCGCTGTCGCCGCAAATCCGCCAAAAATCACCGAGTGGACCGCGCCAATGCGCGAGCAGGCAAGCAGGGCGACCGCCAGTTCGGGCGTCATGCCCATGTAGATCGCAACGCGATCCCCTTTCTGAACGCCCAGACTCTTGAGCGCATTCGCAAGCTTCTGCACCTCGCTCAACAGTTCGGAATAAGTCAACCGTCGAATCTCGCCCGGCTCACCCTCCCAAATCAGCGCTGTCTTGTCCCGCCGCGGCCCTGCTACGTGCCGGTCGAGGCAGTTGTAGCTCAGATTCATCTGGCCACCCACAAACCACTTGGCCCACGGCAAATTCCATTCCAGCACCTTGTCCCATGGTTTGAACCAGTGCAGTTCATTGGCCGCCGCAGCCCAGAATGCCTCGGGATCCTCGATCGACTTCTTGTAGAGCGCCTCGTATTGCTCCAGGTTCTGGATGTAGGCGCGCTCGCTGAACTCCTGCGGCGGATCGAAGATGCGACTCTCCCGCAATACCGAGTCGAGGTCCTGCTGCGCGGCGGACTGCGTGGATGATGAACCCGAAGACGATTGCGAATGAGCCATGAAGGAGACCTCTTAGAAGATTCAGACGGCAAGGAATGACCGGGACGGGGCGCGCAAACGATCCGATCCACAGCGTCCGGATAGTACGTCCCGGTCACACTCTAATGGGCTGAGCATAGCCTCGGCAAGTCAGAGTCCGACGAAGAAAAATCACGCGCAACGCATGCAATTCGCAGCTGTTGGGCTGGGTGTTCAATTTTCATGCGGAAGAAGGTCGCGATCGCGGACCCCAATCAGATACAGCAGTCCATCCAGCCCCAGGCTGGAGATGGACTGGTCCGCCCTTTGCCGCACCAGTGGCTTGGCACGATAGGCGATGCCCATCCCTGCAAGGCTCAACATGGGAATATCGTTGGCTCCATCACCGACGGCGACCACCTGTTCCAGTGAAATGCCCTCGCGCGCTGCGATCTCCTCAAGCAGCGCCGCTTTGCGCGATCCATTGATGATGGGCGGCACAACGTGCCCGGTCACGACGCCGTTGGCAATCTCCAGTTCGTTTGAGTGCACGAAGTCGATGCCCAGCTTCTGCTGCAGCGCGCGCGCAAAGAAGTTGAATCCGCCGGACAGTATTGCAGTCTTGTAACCCAGCAGCTTCAGCATACGGATGAGCCGCTCGGCGCCCTCGGCCAATGGAATCGTATCGAGTA
>JAJXWS010000052.1 GCA_021781495.1 Acidobacteriota bacterium
ATTGTAGTGCGCATCGGCGTAGCGGGGCGAGAGGGCCACGGCGCGCTGGTAGGCGGCAATCGACTCGTCCGGCCGCTCCAGCTCGTCCAGCACATTGCCCAGGTCAAAGAAGGCCAGCACGTAGCCGGGGTCTTTCTCCGTGGCGCGCCGGTACAGCTCCTCGGCCTGCTGGAACTCGCGCATGTGAAAGTAGAGCGTGCCCAGGTTGATGTAAGCCGGGGCATAAGCGGTGTCGCGCTGCATGATCTCTTCATAGAGCGCAATCGCCTTCTGCTTTTCTCCGGTCTCCTCGGCCTGCACGGCAGCCAGAAACAGGTCCTGAATGCCGCGCGGGTTGGCCACCGCGGGCCTGCGCAGCAGAGCCGGGCCAACCTCGTCCGCCTGGCGCTCGCAGCGTTCAAAGTCAAAGAGCAACTGGCGGCGGATGGGGTCCACCATGGCGCCGTCGCAGCGGAAGGCCAGCCGCGTTCCGGTTCGCACAAGGCTCGCCTCCACCAGGGGATTCGCCATGCCGGCCACGGCCTTCATGGCCACAATCGAGTGCCGGATGGAGGCAGCCGAGACCTCTTCCTCGCGCAGGGCGCGCAGCGTCCGCAGCGAACCAAGGTCCTGGAATGTGTAGGCTTCCTGCTGGGGAATCAATCCGGCTCTTTCCCACCCCTGCAACTGGCGGGAACTGATTTGCAGTATCCGCAATACGTCGTGGCGGCTATAGCTGGTCACTCTTCCATGCTCCCCTTGGTTGGTCCGGATCGGCCTCGGGTTCTGAGCGGGCTTGCTGCACCCTGATTTCCCACTGCCGCTCCTGACGTGGCTAATGGAACAGCTACGGAGGAACCGCGCTTGCTGCGATTATGCCAAGAATATGCGTGGATAAGCAGACCGGAATTACCGTTACAACAAAAAGTGGGTGGATAACTGGTGCCGGATTTGGTTCCTTTTTGCGGGCAGGCGGCGTTTCTGTGGAAAAGACGGTACGGTTTGCCGGGCTTAAATTTTCCAAAACAGACTCTTTCCGGGCAAATTCCCGTAATCGTCGGCGACGTCTGCGGCGGGATTACGGAAGTGAGTTGTTTCTCCGGCACTGCGCCCGTATCCTAGTGCAGGTCTTTTTACTGCTGTATTGAATGCTCTGCCGCACCGGAATGCCGGTACGACTTGAACGAATCCGAAGGACCGGGCCCTCATGTCTGAAGCAACCTTTCGCATAGCGCGAAAAGGACAACCGCAACTCCTGTCAGTGACCGATGGTGTGGAGCCTCTGTTGGGCTACACGCCCGCGGAGTGGCTAAGCTCCGCCGTCCGGCTGGCAGACCGCATTCATCCGCACGACGCGGAGATTGCCGGCCAACTCTTCTCGCCCGCAGAGGACAGGGGCGCACAGCTCTTTAATCTGCGCATCCGGCATGCGGACGGCCGTATCCGGTGCCTGGCCTGCCGGACAGCGGTGGCGGAGTCAGCAGGGGACGGCTCCGTCCTGGAACTGACCCTGAGCGCCACGGCCAGTCTTGCGTACGGGGGCGATGCGGAACCGATCAACCTGCGCTCCGTGATGGAGTGCGCAGACGGGGGAGTCTTCGTCAAGGACCGGCACCACGTAATCCTAGGCGCAAACCGCCTTCACAGCCTGAGCTTCGCGGATGCGAGCGGGCAGCCGTGCAATCTGGCCGGCCTCACGGACTACGACCTCTATCCGGAAGAAGAGGCGGATCGCATCTACGCCGCGGAGCAGAGGCTCTTTGCCGGGCTGCCCATGGTTCAGGAGGAGCTGGAAGATGTGGATGCGCAGGGCCGGCGGTCCTGGACCGAGGTCCGCAAGTATCCGATAAGAAATGAGCAGGGGGAGATTCAGGGGCTGTTAGGAATCGCCCGGGATGTGACCCGGCGCGTGCTGGCCCAGCGCGAGTTGCAGCAGAGCCGGGAGATGCTGAAGCTGTTCATCGAGCATGCTCCAGCGGCGCTGGCCATGCTGGACCGGGAGATGCGCTATCTGGCGGTGAGCCGCCGCTGGCTTGAGATTCATGATCTGAGCGGCGAAGACATCCTTGGCCGGTCGCATTACGACGTTCTGCCGGAGATCCCCGAGCGCTGGCGCTGGATGCATCGCCGGGCGATGGCCGGGGAGGCCATTGAGGCGGCGGAGGACTGCTTCACGCGCGCCGACGGGCAAACCCACTGGGTGCGTCGCCAACTGCGTCCCTGGCGGACGGGCGACGGCGAGATCGGCGGCATCATCGTGTTCGTGGAAGATGTGACGCTGCAACGAGATTCCGAAGACCGCCTGCATCTGGCCATGAGCGTCTTCCGCCACGCCTCGGAAGGCATCCTGGTAACCGACGCGCAGGGCAACATCCTGGATGTGAACGATGCATTTACGCGCATCACCGGGTACTCGCGCGCCGAGGTGCTGGGGCGTAATCCAAAGCTTCTGAAGTCCGGCCACCAGAGCGACGAGTTTTACAAGAGAATGTGGCGCGAGCTCACAGAGAACGGCACGTGGCAGGGCGAGATATGGAACCGCGCCAAGAACGGCCACGTGTACGCGGAGATGCTGACCATCAGCGCCGTGCCGGATGCCATGGGAAGGCCCAGGCAGTATGTCGCGCTGTTCTCGGACATTACTTCCTTGAAGGAGCAGGAAAGCAAGCTCGAGCGCATGACGCACTTTGATCTGCTGACCGGCCTGCCGAACCGCGTCCTGCTGGCGGACCGCATGCATCAGGCGATGGCGCAGACCCATCGTCACCGGCGTCCCGTGGTCATCGCCTGTCTTGATCTGGATAACTTCAAGGCGGTGAACGACGGCTACGGCCACATCTCCGGAGATCAGGTTCTCACCGCCGTAACCCAGCGCATGAAAAGCGTGCTCAAGGCGGACGATACGCTGGCGCGCCTGGGCGGGGACGAGTTCGTAGCTGTGATGCCCGGCCTGGACGACGTAGGATCAGCGGTTGCCGCTCTGGATGCCCTGTTGCGGGCCGTGGCGGAGCCCATCCAGGTGGCGGGCCGCAGCCTGCAGCTTTCCGTTAGCATCGGTGTCACGTTCTTTCCGCAGGCTGAGGATGTGGATGCCGATCAGCTCCTGCGCCAGGCCGATCAGGCCATGTATCGCGCCAAGCTGGAAGGCAAGAGCCGCTACCACTTCTTTGATCCGCGCTTTGACCGCAGCATTCGCGGATATCACGAGGACCTGGAACGGATTCGCCGCGCCCTGGAAGCCGATGAATTTGTGCTTCACTTCCAGCCCAAGGTCAACATGCGAACCGGCGCTCTGCTGGGTGTGGAGGCGCTCATCCGCTGGCAGCATCCGGAGCGCGGATTGCTCACGCCGGCGGAGTTTCTGCCCGTCATCGAAGGGCATCCTCTGGCAATGCGGCTGGACGAGTGGGTCATCCATCACGCGCTCATTCAGATGGAGCAGTGGCGCGGGCAGGGGCTGGATATTCCGGTCAGCATCAATATCGGCGCGCTGCATTTGCAGAGCAGCGGGTTTGTGGACCAGCTGCGCACCCTTCTGGCGCAGCATCCGGATATCCCTCCGCAGCGGCTGGAACTGGAGGTGCTGGAGAGCAGCGCCTTGCGGGATGTCGCCTGCGTCTCGCAGGTCATTCGCGACTGCACGCAACTGGGCGTCACCTTTGCCCTGGACGACTTTGGCACCGGCTACGCGTCACTTGCCTATCTGAAGCGCCTGCCTGTGGATGTGCTCAAAATCGACCAGACCTTTGTCCGCGAGATGCTGGAGGCTCCGGAGAACCTGACGATTCTGGAAGGCATCATCGGTCTGGCGGGAGCATTCCGGCGCATGGCAATCGCCGAGGGCGTGGAGACCGTGGAGCACGGCCGCATGCTGCTGCGGCTGGGGTGCGAGGCCGCGCAGGGCTACGGCATTGCCCGGCCCATGCCCGGCGACCAGTTGCCCGCGTGGCTGGCAACGTGGCGTCCTTATCCGCAATGGGTGGGCGTGGCTGCGCTTCGGCCGGGCGACCGGTCTCTGGTGCACGCCGCGGTTGAGCATCGCGCATGGGTTGCGGCCATTGAGTCGTTTGTGAGCGGAGCAAGACACGCGGCTCCTGAGCTGGATCATCTGCAATGCCGCTTCGGCCTGTGGCTCAGCTCTGAGGATTCCAGCCTGCTGCTCGACGCGCCGGATCGCCACCCCATCCATTCGCTGCATCAGAAGGTGCATGCGCTCGCCGCGGAGATCCTCGCGATGAAGGCGGAGGGGCGCGATATGCAGGCGCTCGGGCGGCTGGGCAGCCTCCACGTATTGCGGGATGAGTTGATCAATCAACTGCACGAATTGATAGACGCGGTATAAACGGCAAAACCGCGGCGAAGGCGTACAGGATGTTGAGACGGCGCGCAAGAATCGATGAACCCGAATGGCGCGGGCATGAATCCTAATAAACAGGAGCCTGTTCAAGTGGAATATCGATTGTTGACCGTGAACCGTGAGTTCGGGAGCGGCGGGGGACATATCGCGCAGACCGTTGCCGAGTGGCTCGGCTGGAAGCTGCTGGACCGCGACATCATTGACGCCATCGCCTATGCAGCCCACGTCAACACGGATGTTGTACGGCACTACGACGAGCATGTGACCTCGTGGCTGAGCCGCCTGAACCAGCAGACCATGCGCAGCGCCGCACTGGCGGCCGGGCTGGAACTGGGCGAAGATGCGGTGTTCGACGCCGATGAGATGGTCAAAATTACGCAGAAAGTGGTGGAGGAGGCGTACGCCGGAGGCAACTGCGTCATCGTGGGCCGCGGAGCCCAGTGCGTTCTGCAACACAAGCCCGGCGTCTTCCACGCTTTTGTCTATGCACCCTACAAGGAGCGCATCCTGCGCCTGCGCAAGCGCCTCAAGGACCCATCGAGCGCGGAGCAGCGCATTCGCACCGTGGACGAGGAGCGCGCCAAGTATCTGCAGAAGTACTTCGGCAAATGCTGGAACGATCCGCATCTCTACGATCTGATGATCCGCTCCAGCGAGGATGAGGATGCCACGGCTCGCATCCTTCTGTACGCCATGACGGGCGAGCTGCACAAGGGCTGAATCGCCTGGTTTGCAGGCCATGGAGGCGGCCCCGGCAAGGCTGGTTATAATCAGACACGTCTGAGCCCGAACGTTATTCCCCAAGGAGAATCAGTCATGTCAGAACCGGTGATTGCCCAGAAGAGCCCGTACCCCGTCCAGGTCGAAGCGGAAAAGACGTACTACTGGTGCGCCTGCGGACGCAGCGCCAAGCAGCCGTTCTGCGACGGCAGCCATAAAGGAACCGAGTTCACGCCCGTGAAGTACGAGGCCAAAGAGTCCAAGACGGTCTATTTCTGCGGCTGCAAGCACAGCGCCAACAAGCCCCTCTGCGACGGCACCCACTCACGGCTGTAGTCGCAGGCCGCGTGCACGCAGGGGCCGGAACCGCGGAGTAATCGACGCGGGCTGTGTTCAACAAACGCGCAAGTTGTTGGGGGATGCTCTTTTGAGCATCCCCCAATCTTTTCTATGTCAGGCTAAATGCGGAGTTGCGGAACTACTCGCTGGGCGCGGCTGTCAGCGCGCGGTACTCCAGGAACATGCTCATGCGCCAGCGCAGGATCATGCCGAAGGCCAGGACAAAAAACAACGCGCCGGTCTGCTCAATGGTGAGAATCCTGTCCAGATAGCCGCGCGCCAGAAAGCGGATGGCCGCCAGCACGATAATCACGGCAAAGAATGCCCCCGAGCGCTTCATCATGACGGTCTCTCCGATGAGCTCCAGGCGCGATGTGGCCAGCAGCGGATACGCCAGCGCAATGGCGCCCACCAGGAAGGCAATCACCAGCCAGCTCCACGGCACGCGGAAGTTCGGAACCAGAAACATGCAGAAGCCCGTCGCCATCCCCAGCGGAGGCATGATGATCTTCTTCACGGTGACGGCGCTGCGCCCCTCGCGCACGCGCCACACCAGAACGGCCAGCATGCCCGCCAACGAACCCACAGCCGACAAACCAGGGGATAGAACCATTTCAATCAACCTCAATCAGGACTGCTATCGCGGCCTGCCGTAAACAGCCGCCGCCCTAGGATGAATGCAGGACAACGCTTGTCTGCAGAATACCGGGGAATGTCTCGCAGGCCGCAGTGCGTGTCACCTGCCGGGCCGTAACGCGCGACTGGCTGCCGGGCAGGCGCTCAAACTATTGGACGCCGCACGTTGCGGAACGGTCGCACAACGCGAAAGCCTCTCGCAAAGGAGAGGCCGTGCCACTTGCGAACCGGTTTTCATGCTGCCAAAACGTGGAGCCGACGATCGGACTTGAACCGATGACCTGCTGATTACGAATCAGCTGCTCTACCAACTGAGCTACGTCGGCACGCTCCTCTGTGATTGTATCGTTGCACGCGGGTTAGGTAAAGTTGAGCAGTCTCATGGGTCGCGATTCCGGTTCTGTGGCCCGGCGGCAGAGGAGGACCTTGGCGTATGGACCAGACAATCCAGCTCGCATACCGCATTGCCATCGTATGGGCCGCCGGCTTTCTGCTGGCGGTGGCTGTGCGCGCTCTGCTGCCGGATGGGGCGGGGATCACACTCCATGGCCATCAGAACGACCTCTTCATCTCCTTCAGCCGGCTGGGGTTCTGGACCTGCCTGTTTGCGGCCGTCACGGTGACGGCGCTGGTGGTGGGCCGCGCCATGCTGGCCGACATCGGCTGGGCCGGATTTCGCTAGGACCGGTGCCAATCCGTTCCGCCCGCAAAACAGCCCGCAAAAACGGAAAGAGCCGCCCGGCAACAGGGCAGCTCCTTCCTCAGGGAGAATAGTTCCAACGGAGGCAAAACCATCAGAACTTTCTGGCTGCATAGTAGGTGCGGGGGAAGGGAGTGTCAAGAATAAATCCGCACCGAAATAAATCTATGTATATCTTGCAGATGCAGGAGATGTGTCCAACTTGGAGCAGCTTGAATATTCGCACCCTGTTCGCCTTTTTGTGCTCCGGAACTCTAGTGATTTCGGGGTGTTTTCTAGGGTTTTTGTCTAGTTTTCCACAGGGTTGGCGGCGACGTTAACGCTTCGGGTGCGCAGCCCGCAATCTGGTTTGACTGCCCTAAATTACTTTTCCAGATTCAGCCGGATGAACTCCGTCTCATACACCGAAGAGACCGGTTTGCCGCGGGCGATGCGGTAAAGCGCCCGGCCCCCGCCCAGGAAGAATCCCAGCAGGATGGCTGCCAGCGAGCCAATGCCCACCAGCGTAGCAATGCCGAACAGCAGGCGGCCGGTCTTGGCAACCTCTGACTCCACCGGCTGCGGAATGGCGGTGAGGTCGGCGTCAAAGTGGACCTGCTCCAGCAGCTTGTGGCTTTCGTCGGGGATGGCGTCGCCGCTGACCAGGGCGACGAGCGGGCCGCTGCGGCGCACCTCCAGCGAGGCCAGGTCGGAGTCCTGCAGGGCCTTGGGCCAGGCGGGCTGGGCCGCACTGCCAGCCTTCAGGTAGGCGCGGATGCGAGCCTCCTGCGCCATGGCAAGCTGCGGGGTGGGGTAGTTGAAGATGGTGAGCGTGGCGGGCCCCGAGCGCAGAGAGTAGCTGGCGGTTACGGCCTCGGCTCCGCGGTCAAAGCCGGCAATCTCCGCCGGCAGTACACCGCCGCTCGCATAGCTCGCCGCGCCCAGCGCATAGTGCGTGGTCTGCTTGTCCATCGAGTCCTGCGGCAGAAACGCCAGAATGGGAGGCGCCAGCGCCTTGTTGCCGTGGGGAACGGGAATCTGTTTTGCCAGCTCGCGCAACTCTGAGGCAGACATGGGACCGATCTGCGAGAAGTTGGCATCCACCACGGTGTTGCCAACCCAGAACAGGACGCGATTGTGATCCGAGGCCGCGCCGGTGCCGATGTCCGCCCGGGGCCAGCCGTTCTGGCGATAGAAGGAGTAGCAGCCGTAGGCGCCGCTCAGGTCAGTAAAGCGCATCGCGCGCAGGGAGAGCGTAGCGCCATCGCGCTTGAAGGTGGCCAGGGCGCCGTCGGTAAAGTCGTATTCCTTGAGCGCGGCAGCGTTGGCGGCATCCGCCTGGGCAGCGTCGGTCGTCGTTTGCGGGGGCGCCGTCGCCACCCATCCGGCAAAGGTGTCGGGCAGCAGCGCCTTGGGCTTGTTCGGCACCTCAATCTTCAGCGGCTTGGACGGTGCGGCCTGCGCCATGCAGGCTGAACCTCCTGCCAGTGCCGCCATACATGCCACAATTGCTATCCAGCGCATCCCGATACTCCCTTCATTTAGGGTACACGTTTGCGGCTTGCCCTGGCAGGTCCGGAGCGCCATGTTCCGGCTCGGGCGAGGCTGCATCAGCCAGCCCGGCTCCGCCGCGGCGAGGGAAAGCGACGCGCAACCTCAGGCAGACACTGCGGCGGGCTGGCTTGAGTCTTGGGGATCGGCGCTGCGCCACGCATCGAGAGCGGCCAGGGCGCGCTCACACTGGAGGCGGTGGCGCTCCTTCTTGTCGCGAATCTTCTTGCGCAGCTCTTCCTCCAGCGGGACCAGCAGATCGAAGGTGATGTTTGCCGGCTGGAAGTCCCTGGCGTGAGCGTGGGTGATGTAGTGGACCAGTGAGCCCAGAGCGGTGGCGCGCGGAACCGGAACCGGCTGCCGCCCCCGGGCAAGCGTGGCGGCGTACAGCCCGGCCAGCAGCCCGCTGGCAATCGACTCGGTGTAGCCCTCCACGCCGGAGATCTGCCCGGCGAACAGGATGGTCGGCGCCTGCCGCAACTGCAGAAACTCATTCAGCAGCGCGGGCGCACAGATGTAGGTGTTGCGGTGGATCTGCCCATAGCGCAGGAAGCGCGCGTTCTCCAGCCCCGGAATCAGCCGCAGAACGCGGGCCTGCTCTCCGTACTTCAGGTGGTTCTGAAAGCCGACGAGGTTGTAGCTGTCGGCGCGGAGATTCTCCTTGCGCAACTGGACGACGGCCCACGGCGTTTTGCCGGTGCGCGGGTCGCGCAGGCCCACGGGCTTCATGGGGCCAAAGCGAAGCGTGTCGCGGCCGCGGCGGGCCAGCACCTCAATGGGCAGGCAGCCCTCAAAGTAGTCGAGCTTTTCCCACTCCTTGCTCTCTGCCGGTTCGGCCGCAATCAGGGCATCGTAGAACCGGTCATACTCTTCACGGTTCATCGGGCAGTTGATGTAGTCCGCAGTGCCTTTGTCCCAGCGGGCGGCAAAGTAGACGCGCTCCATGTCGATCGATTCGGCATCGACGATGGGCGAAATGGAGTCGTAAAAGGCCAGGTGCTGCGAGCCAGTGATGCGCTGAATCTCTGCGCTGAGCGCACCAGAGGTCAATGGCCCGGTTGCAACGATGGTCAGCCCGTCGGGGGGGTCGAGCCGCGTTACCTCTTCCCGCAGCACGCGGATGCGCGGCTCACTGGCGATGGCCTCGGCGATCTGCCGGGAGAACTCCACGCGATCCACGGCCAGCGCATGCCCGGCGGGCACGGCGGTGGCATCGGCCATGCGCAGCAGCGCGGAGCCGCAGCGGCGCATCTCCTGCTTCAGCAGCCAGGGAGCGGTGTTGGGCGACTCGCTTTTGAGCGAGTTGGAGCAGACCAGTTCGCCGAACTCCGTGGTCTGGTGAGCAGGGGTCAGGCGCGGCGTGCCATCCACCATGGCGCGCATCTCGTAGAGGTCCACCTGGCAGCCCAGGCGCGCCGCGGTCAGCGCGGCCTCAGGTCCGGCCAGTCCTCCGCCAATCACGCGAATCTTCATCGGGCGGCCTCCGTGGAGGCGACTCCGGCCAGCCGCAGCAGGGCATCGCCGGTGATGCGGACGTTGCGCCACTCATCCAGAAACTCCGCTCCCATGGCGCGATAGAAATCGATGGCGGGGGTGTTCCAGTCCAGCACCTCCCATTGCAGGCGCGGGCAGCCCTTTTCCACGGCGATGGCCGCAACGCGCTGCAGCAGGGCCTTGCCCACGCCCAGCCCGCGATACTGCGGGTGGACGAACAGGTCTTCCAGGTAGAGCCCGGGACGGCCCAGCCACGTGGAGTAGTTGAAGAAGTAGAAGGCAAAGCCCGCGGCAGCCCCATCCGCCTCGGCTATCAGGCAGTAGTAGAAGGGGTTAGGTCCAAAGCCATCGCGCAGCAGGTCGGCCTCGGTCGCGGAAACGGCATCCGGCTCCCGCTCATAGGCGGCCAGTGCGCGAATAAAGCCGAGAATCTCAGGGACATCCGCCGCCTTGGCGGGCCGGATCGTAAGTGCCATCCCTTTATTGTAGGGTGTGATACAGGCCACAATCTGTGACGCGCTCCACCCTCTACCATGGAGAGCAAGTCGCTGGAGAGCTCTCGCACGGCACGGGAGGAGGCGCCCAGCGAAGGTCTGCACAGGCACGGAAGGCAGAGCCGATCCGGAGAGCAAGAGAAGCGCAAATCCGGGCAGATGCCGGAACTGTCTTGTGCGGGAGTATCTGTTGCATTTAACTTGAGTCCTGCTGACAGGAATGGTCTTCTGGAGTGGTCTGCAGGCTGCAGAGCGCTGTTCCGACAACCGTGATCGCCCGGCTGGCGGGCAAGGTGCATCTGCTGGGTTTGCGCGTCGGTGACGTGGCCCGGCAGGTTACTTGCGGAAGCAGGCCGCCGGTCACACCCATACGTGGGTGAATTAAGATTTTGATTGAGCCCGCGGGCAGCACGTTCGCGCAGCTCCCAAGGAGAAGAACATGAGACGCACCATTTCACTTTGGCTGGGCGTGCTGGCATTCGCCCTTCTGCCCGCGTATGCGCAGCAGCCTGCCCCGGCCGCAGCAGGAGCCACAGGCAAGGTCCACGGTCACATCACCAACCCCACCGGGGCGCCGCAGACCGGCGGCACCGTGGAGTTTCTGGCCATTACCCGGGCTGCATCCGGCTCAAACACGCCACCGCAGACCGTGGAAAAGGGCGTCACGTTCGACGTGGACGGCACGGGCGCGTACAAGGCAGAGGTGCCCGCTGGCGCCTACGTCATCATCTACCGCACCGCCGGCATGGCGCAGGACAAGCAGGCCGACCGCTATGACAACGTGAAGGTCGTGGCCGGGCAGGATACGTTGCAGGACATTGACATGTCCCGCCAGGAGTACATCGACAAGCTGCCTCCGGAAGAGAAGAAGCAGCTGGAGGATCTGCGCCAGAAGAACGCCGCCGCGCTGAAGGCCAACGAGGTTATCAAGCATCTGAATGAGGACCTGAAGCAGGTCACGCAGGACATTCACGACGCGGATACCGCCCGCGCAACGGCTGCGCAGCAACTTGGCGCCTCCGCCAGCAAGGCGGACCTGGAAGCCAAGGAAACCGAGATCAAGAACGCCAAGTACACCGAGATCGAGTCCATGATGAGCAAGGACACCGTGGCCAAGCCCGATGCCTCGATCCTGTGGGCGCAGCTCGGCCTGGCCAAGAGCGGCCTGAAGAAGTACGACGAGGCTGAGGCCGCCTTCAAGAAGGCGCTCGAAGTCGACGCTGCTTCGAAGAAGCCGAATCCGGCGATTCAGGGCATGGCGAACGCCGGCCTGGGCGAGATCTACGCCCGCACGGGCAAGGTGCCTGAGGCCAATGCGGCGTTTGATGCCGCTGCCAAGGCCAACCCCACGCAGGCTGCCTTCTACCTGCGCAACGAGGCTGTAATCTTCTTCCAGTCCGGCAATGCGGATGCGCAGGTTGCCGCGGCGGATGAGGCGATCAAGAACGATCCGAACGACGCCCTGATCTATTACCTGAAGGGCCAGGGACTGATCCAGAAGGCCACCTTCGACGACAAGACCCACATGATCGTTCTGCCTGCGGGCTGCGCGGAAGCCTACCAGAAGTATCTGGAGCTGGCTCCGCAGGGTCCCTACGCGGCCGAGGTGCAGGGCATCCTGCAGCAGGCTGGGCAGAAGATCAACTCCAGCTACAAGGCCCCCAAGAAGAAGTAGTGGAACCAGCGCAATACGCGCATCGAGGGCGCTCCCGGCAACGGGCGCGCCCTTTGTGCTTTGTGGCCGATTCTGCTGCGGCCCCGCCTGCATCTAGAATGCATTGCATGGGTTCCGCTTTGCCAAGTTATGAAGAAGCCGCGGCGATGGTGGCCGAAGCTGCGCGCAAGCTGCAGCCATGCGGCGGCGTGGCGGAGCATGTGCCGCTGGAGCACGTCGCGGGCCGCGTGCTGGCGCAGGTGCTGGCCGCGGACGACGATCAGCCGCCCTTTGCCCGCTCCACGCGTGACGGCTTTGCGTGCCGCGCGACGGAGGCGGCTCTGCACCAGTGGCTTGCCGTGGCCGGAGCGACCCATGCCGGACAGGCTGCGGGTGGGCCGCTGCCGCCCAGCTCTGCCTGGGAGATTATGACCGGGGCTCCCGTTCCCGCCGGAGCCGATGCCGTGGTGATGGTGGAGCACGTGGAGCGCGACGGCGACCGGGTGCGGCTGGCGGCGCCGCGTGGCGCTTCGGCAGGCGACAACATTGTGGCTCGTGGGGCGCAGGCACGGCGCGGAGACGCGCTGCTGGCGCCCGGGACCGTGCTGGGCCCGGCGCAGATTGCGCTGGCCGCAGCCTGCGGCTGCGCACGGCTGCAGGTGTACGCGCGGCCCCGCGTGGCGATCCTGACCACGGGGGACGAACTGGTGCCGGTGGAGGCGCCGCCCGGGCCGGGCCAGATTCGCAACTCGAATGCGCCCATGCTGGCCGCGCTGGTGACGGCGGCGGGGGGCGATGCCTGGGTGCTGCCCACGGCGGCCGACACGCCGGCATCCCTGGACGCGGCGCTCGCACAGGCGCTGGAGGCCGATCTGCTGTTGATCTCCGGCGGGGTGTCGGCGGGCAAGTTCGATCTGGTGGAGCCGGCCCTGGCGCGGCTGGGCGCCAGCTTTCACTTTACGGGCGTTCGCATACAGCCGGGCAAGCCGCTGGTCTTTGGAGAGTTGCCCGCGGGCGAAGCTACGGGCCGGCGGCGTGCGCTGCCGTTCTTCGGACTGCCCGGCAACCCTGTCTCGTCGGCGGTAACGTTTCTGCTGTTTGCCGCGCGGGTGCTGGGCGCGCTGGCGGGCAACGGGCAGGCGGGTCCGCGATTTGCGCTGGCCCGGCTGAGCCGCGAAACCGACCGCCACGCCAAGCCGGGGCTCACGCGGTTTCTGCCCGCGCTGTGCGACTTCAACCCGTCGGCGGAAGAGCTGCCGAGCGTGGTCACGGTGCCGTGGCAGGGCTCCGGCGATCAGGCGGCGTTTGCCCGCTCCAACTGCTTTGTGGTGGTGCCGGAGGAGGCAGGCCGCCTTGACGCCGATGCCATCGTCCGCATCCTGCTTATCTGAGTCTTTCGAGGGAATCCATGTCTGAATCCGCACAGAGCAAACTTTCGCATTTCGATGCCTCCGGCGAGGCCAGCATGGTGGACGTGAGCGCCAAGCAGCTTACGCGGCGCACCGCCACGGCTTCGGCCTTCGTTGCCCTTTCCGCGGAGGTGCTGGCGGCGTTGCCGGAGAACCCGAAGGGCAATCCGCTGGAGGTGGCGCGCTTTGCGGGCATTCAGGCAGCCAAGCGAACCTCGGATTTGATCCCCATGTGCCATCCGCTAGCCATTACGCACGCGGATGTGCGGGCGGAGGTGGTGGAGAGCGGCGTACAGATCACCGCCACGGTGGCCACGGTGGGCCCCACCGGAGTGGAGATGGAGGCTCTGACGGCGGCTTCCGTTGCCGCGCTTACGGTCTACGACATGACCAAGGCCCTGGATAAGAGCATTGTGATCCGGGAGATCCGGCTGGAGAGCAAGACGGGCGGCAAGAGCGGCGACTACAGCCGGCGGACGGCGCGGGGCTGATTGGGGCTCTGCGCTTTAGACAATCGATATGTCTGACTTTCGCTTGCGCGCAAAATGTACTAGGATTCTCCTTTCGCACAAAGGAGGCATCATGCCGCGCGCTGTCTTGTTTGCCCCACTGCTTTTTGCCGCATCCGCAGTGGCCGGGGCGCAGTCTGTAACCGTGTACCAAACCACCCCGGACCTGCTGCAGGCGCTCTCGCACCGAGCCGGCCTGCACTTCTCCGGCAAGGCCACCGTGGGCGACGTGCCGGTGATTACGGTGGACGACACGCAGAGCTTCCAGCAGATTGATGGCTTTGGCGCGTCGCTGACGGACTCCGCTGCGTGGCTGTTTGCGAAGAAGCTGACACCGAAGCAGACGGACGCGGCCTTCGAGTCACTCTTCAGCCGCAAGCATGGCATTGCCATCAACTTTCTGCGGCAGCCGGTGGGCTCGTCGGACCTGGCGGTGACCTTCTACTCGTTCGACGACCTGTGCGAGCAGGGCGCGAAGGCCTGCACCACGCCGGAGGGCAAGGCGGATGCGGAGCTGGCGCACTTCTCACTGGCGCACGACGAGGAGTACATCCTGCCGCTGCTGAAGAAGGCGATTGCCATCAATCCCGATATGCACGTGATGCTGACGCCGTGGAGCCCGCCGGGATGGATGAAGAGCTCGGGGTCCATGCTTGGCTCCAACCCGGAGACCAAGAAGGCCTCAAGCCTGAAGCCGGAGTACTACGCGGCCTTTGCCAACTACCTGGTGAAGACCATCGAGGGCTACCAGGCGGCGGGCGTGCCGGTGTGGGCACTGAGCGTGCAGAACGAACCGCTGTATGCGCCGCCCACCTACAGCGGCATGCAGATGGAAGCCGCCGAGCAGGCAAAGTTCTTTGGCGAGGCGCTGGCGCCCGCGCTGGCGGCGGCCAAGCTGAGCCCCAGGGTGATGGCCTATGACCACAACTGGGACCGGCCGGACTATCCCGAGACGGTGCTGAAGGACGCGAAGGCCGGGGCGCTGGCCGCCGGAACCGCGTGGCATCACTATGCGGGCGACCCCGGCGTGATGACGAAGTTTCATGCGCAGTTTCCGCAGAAGGACCAGTGGGTGACGGAGTCGAGCGGCGGAACATGGCAGAAGGGATTGGACGGCAAGGGCAACGTGCTGGGCGAGGAGGCCGCGGAGCTGATTGCCGTAACCCGCAACTGGTCGCGCAGCTACGTGCTGTGGGCGCTGGCAACGGACCAGAATCATGGGCCGTATGTGGGCGGCTGCGATACCTGCCGCGGGCTGGTGACCGTGGACCTGTCGGATGCGGCGCATCCGCGGGTGAAGCCGGAGCTGGACTACTATGTGCTGGGCCACGCCAGCAAGTTTCTGCTGCCGGGGGCGGTGCGCATCGCCTCAGACGAGCCGGCGGGAACGGGCCTGCGGGATGTTGCCTTCCGCAATACGGATGGGACGGTGGTGCTGTACGTGCTGGATACGGCGGACAGCAGCCACGTGTTCCGCATCCGCTACAAAAACAAGAACGTGACCACGACGATCCCTGCGGGATCAGTGGCCACGTTTGTCTGGAAGCCGTAGCCGGGCTTAGTGCGCCATGGGCGGCATGGGCGTGGCAGGCGCCGTGCCGCTCGGGGGCGGGCCGTGATGCTCCGGCGGGGCGGCGTATGGCTCGGGGCTGAGGTGGCCGCGATGGCAGGTGCCGCAGGTGACGGGCGCGCCTGAGTTCTCAATTTTGCCCACGTACTGGGTGTTGATCTCCTCGACCATCTTGTACATCATGCGGGCGGTCTTCTTTTCCTGGCGCGTGTCATCGGCGAACTTGAGCATGGGGCGGCCGTTGGGCCCGATGCGGGTGGGGTCGGCCGTGTGGCAGGTGCCGCAGTGGACGCCGAGATCGCCTGCCCACTTCTCCATGATGTCGTGCACCTGCTCACTGGTCAGGTCCTTGGGGAGCACCTGCAGGTTGGTGGGCGGCGGGAAGGCGTGCGGCGGCGGCGGGCTGCCGGCAGGCGGCTGGGGCACGGCCGGAGCCTGGGCAAGGGTGGTGGCAGCGAATGCGGCGGTCAGCAGCGCGACTGCGACAGCGGAAAGTGCAGGGGAAGATCGTTTCAAAAGGGGTGTTCCTCGCAGGTTGGAGTGGCCTTCGTCCTGTATGACGGAATTCCAGGCGGATAAGATGCGGGTGCGCGTAAATCTTCCCGCGCGGGCCGGTTCCACCCTACCCGGAATCTTCCGCTTTCTCCCCGGTTCTTCCATGCTCGGAGGTTGGCCCAGGTCTCAAAGGCGAGACCTGGGGCACCCGGCACCCGGCGGGTTAGCGAGTCAGCGAGCCAGCAAGTTAGCAAGTTAGTGAGTCAGCATGCGGGGCGAAGTCGGACTGGATTGGTCGGGATTCGAGCTCGTAATTTTTCGCACGATTTTCTGTGGAAAACAAAATTTTCAGGGGGGGGGTGGGGGTACCTCCCCTAGCTCCTAGCCGCTAGCTGCTAGCTCGGTGGTGGATGCGTGGCTTGGCATGCTTCAAGGTTAGCGAATTGGCCGGAAATAGTTCGCACATTGTGGCGCGAGAATTTTCTGTTTGTTTTCAGCGGGTTAGAGTGCGTTTGGGGATTTGGGGGCATTGACACGGGTGGGGAGCGTGCTGACCGGCCAGCCCGCTGACTTGCCGGCTGGCTGCTTGCAGACGCCACAATTCGCTTGCCCGCTCTTCCGCGCGCCTCCTATGCTTGACCGACACTTACAACATCCCCTTCGCGCCTCCCCGGCGCGCCTGAGTGCGAGGTCATCGGTATCATGAACAAGCGGGAGTTTCTCAAAGTCTCAGGAGCGGCAGTGGCGGGCAGCGTGGTGTCGCGTTTTGCATCGGCGCAGGAGCAGCACGAGCGCCGCACCAACTGGGCGGGCAACCTTACCTACAGCACAGACAGTCTCTACACGCCCGCCACGGTCGCCGATGTGCAGCGCATCGTCAAAAGCTGCGACCATCTGCGCGCCCTCGGCTCGCGCCACTCCTTTAACTCCATCGCCGACAGCCATCACCACCAGATCTCGCTCACGGCCCTGGGCGAAATGTCGCTCGACGAGCAGGCGCGCACTGTCACCATCGGCGGCGGCGTCCCGTACGGCGTCCTCGCCCCGTGGCTCGACGCGAAGGGTTACGCGCTGCACAACCTCGCTTCGCTGCCGCACATCTCCGTCGCCGGGGCCTGCGCCACGGCCACGCACGGCTCCGGTGTGCACAACGGCAACCTTGCCACGCAGGTGGCCGCGCTGGAGCTCGTTACCGCCAACGGCGACCTTGTGCATCTCTCGCGCGAGAAGGACGGCGACCGCTTTCTGGGAGCCGTTGTTGGGCTGGGCGCCGTGGGCATCGCCACCCGCGTCACGCTCCACGTGCAGCCCACCTTCCGGGTCGCGCAGTCCGTCTACCAGAACCTCTCGTTCGATCCGCTGGAGCACCACTTCGACGAGATCTTCGGCAGCGGCTACAGCGTCAGCCTGTTTACGGACTGGCAGAACAACCGCGCCACGCAGGTCTGGATCAAGCGCCGCCTCACGCCCGGCGACGCCAACCGCTGGCAACCGGAGTTCTTTGGCGCCAGGCTCGCCACGCAAAAGCTTCACCCGCTGGCCGGCCACAACCCGGAGAGCTGCACCGAGCAGCAGGGCATTCTCGGCCCCTGGTACGAGCGCCTGCCGCACTTCCGCATGAACTTCACGCCCTCCAGCGGGCAGGAGCTGCAGACCGAGTACTTCGTCCCGCGCGAGCAGGGCTACCAGGCCATCCGCGCCGTCGAAAAGATCCGCGACCGCATCACCCCGCACCTGTTCATCACCGAGTTGCGCACCATTGCCCCGGACGAGCTGTGGATGAGCATGGCCTACCAGCGCCCGTCACTTGCCCTGCACTTTACCTGGAAGCCGGAGTGGCCCGCCGTGCGCGAGGTGCTGCCGCTTATTGAGCAGGCGCTCGCGCCCTTCGATCCCCGCCCGCACTGGGGCAAGCTCTTCACCATGCCGCCCGCCCGCGTGCAGGCGCAGTACAAGCGCCTCGCGGACTTTCAGGCGCTGCTCAAACGTCACGATCCCGACGGCAAGTTTCGCAATGAGTTCGTGCGCCACGCGCTTTACGCGGGCTGATGGGAACCTGTACCGCGGAGGCTATCCCTTGCGGCGGTACAGGATCTGGAACTCGTATCCGGGGTTTGCCGGGAACAGCGCGGCTACGTGGCGCAGCCGCTCCGCCAGCGTCGGCGCGGCCAGCAGCGGATAGTCGCGCTCGCGCAGGTCGTGGTAGTCAAAGTCGACTGCCAGCGAGAGCATGTAGATGGCCAGCGCGTCAGAGAACGACGCCTCAAAGTAGGTGTTGCGCGCGCGCTCGTCCGGGCTGGCCTGCCCGGGGCGCACGTCCTGCGCCCGGCGACGGCTCTCCCACGCGTCCTGGCTCGTCTCGCCGCGCACCTGGGCCTCCGCCTGCGACCACACCATGGCGGAAAAGCTCTCCGGCACGCCTGCGGCCTCCACAAAGTTGTGGGCCACGTTGATGAAGAACTCAAACGCCAGGCCAAAGCGGTCTTCCACCAGCCGCGTGGAAAGAAACACCGCCTCCAGCGCGCCAAAGTTGGCGTTGCGGTGGCACACTGCGCGGTCGCCCAGCTCCACGGAGTAGGACGGCGCAATCATGACCTCCCCCGTATCCGCAATGGTGAGGGGGACGAAGTAATACGCGCGGTTCACAAGCGCAGCCGAGAGCGTTGCCGGCACTGCGCCTACCAGCCGCTCCAGGTCGCCCTCTGGAAGGCGAACCTCGCCCCACGCACCGTAGCGGATTCCATTCGGGGCCTGACCGACAGTCGTCTGCGTAGCGACCTTCTCGGCATGCCAAAGTTCGATTTGTACATTGCTGGCCATCGAACTGTATTCTAGACGACGGAGGCGACCCCCATGACACTTTCAGCATCCGCTGAGCGCCCCGGCGGCACCGTGCTCGGCTTTCCCCTCAAAGGCTTCGGCCTCTTCACCAGCATGCTGCTGGCCTTTGCCTCGGCCTTCTTCGTCCTCTGCGCGTCCACAGCCATCGCCATCTTTGCGCTGCTGGCGTGGAACCTCATTGGCCACCACGCCGTCAACTACGCTGACACCTATCGCTACGTGGGGTTTCCGCTCAGCTTGCTCACGCTGGCCGTGGCCGTGCCCTTCTTCGGCATCCTGTGGCTGAGGGCCAAGCTGCGCGGCTAGCGCCGCGCCATCCACTGCTGCAACGCTCTGCTCTTCTCTCGTCCGCCGGCAATCTGGCCACCCATGGCCTCATGCTGCCAGCCCAAAGCGCTCCTGCAGCACGCAAATGCTCATCAGCAACATAAGCACCTGATCGTTGGCCACGCGCGCGCCTACGTCCATCTCCGGCAGCCGATCCAAAAGCGACACCACGGCCTTCTGATTGAAGAAGGGGACCGCGGCCATGACCGGGCCGCGCAGCGTGTCCTGCACAAAGTCGTGAAAGGTTTCGTCGGGCGTGAGCGTGGCCGGCGGACTTAAGAACGGATGCTTCTGCCGGCGATACACCGTGTCCGTCACAACGTCGCGCACCGCCTCTCGCAGCACATACTTCTCGGTCATGCCGCGAATCTTCATGCTCACCGGCTGCGAACAGACGCACTCCACCACCTTGTGATCGAGAAACGGCAAACGCCCTTCAATCGAGTGCGCCATCTCCATGCGGTCGCCCAGCATCGTCAGAATGTAGCCCGGCAGCACCGACTTGCCCCAGAGATACAGCGACTGGTGAATCGGATCGCGGCCCTTCAACCGGCTCTCCACGTCGATATCCGCGAGGAGCGGACGATAAGGCTCACAACCCTCAAAGCGATGGGCAAAATCCCTGTCGAGCAGCGGCTGCATCTTCATGGCGCGCGACGAGAACGTCTCCATCCACGACGGCACATATCCAAGCACGCGCTTCACACTCTCCAGATTCCCGACGTCTCCATCCGGCAGCAGCAAGCCGCGCGAAACGGTGTTGTGCTCATCGAGCCATGTCAGCAGTTGTTTAATCTCTTCCGGGTTCTGACCCTCGCGGTTATAGAGCAGCATGTCACGGCGAAAATGCGCATAGCCGCCCAGAATCTCGTCAGAGCCTTCCCCGGTGATCACCACTTTGTAGCCTGCGTCGCGCACCGCCTTGCTCAGCAGAAACTTCGCCACTCCGTGAGCGTTGACGCAGGCGCACTCGGCCTGCGCAATCGCATCCGCAAAATTCTCGGCAAGATGCCGTTGCCCTATCGGTATGGTGTGAAACTCCGCCCCGGTCAGGGCGGCCATCTCGCGCGCAATGGGCCCCTCGTCATACTCGGCCTGCTCAAAGGTCAGCGTGAAAGCGCGAATCGGCTCAGGATGATGCCGCGCGGCAAGCCCCAGTACCGCGCACGAATCGAGCCCGCCGCTCAGGTACACGCCCACAGGCACATCGGCGCGCAGCCGGATGCGCACTGCCTCTTCGAGCTCGTGGCGAAACTGGGCGGCATAGTCTTCGCTCGAACGGTTGGGCGCCGTCACGCTGGCCGCCGGATAATTGAAGTCCCAATAGCAGTTGATCTGGAAATGCCTGTCCGTTGCCAGCAGGTGATGTCCGGGCGGCACCTGGTAAACCCCGTCATAGAGCGTGCGCATCTGGTGCCCGGCAAACGCCACCGCGTGATAGACGCTCTCCTCATCCCATCGCGCCGGCACGCCCGCGGCAAACAGCGCCTTGACCTCGGAGGCGACATAAAGCGCATCCTTGTGCCATGCATAGAACAGCGGCTTGATGCCGAAGCGGTCGCGTGCCGCAAACAGGCAATGCTGCTTCTCGTCCCATAAAATCAGCGCAAACTCGCCGCGCAACTGATGCATGCACTGCGGTCCGAGTTCCTCCCAGAGGTGCAGCGCAATTTCACTGTCTGAGCGCGTGCTGAGCCGGTGGCCGCGCGACTTGAGCTCACGCTGAATGGCCTCGTATTCGTAGAACTCGCCGTTGACGATGATGTGGGTGCGGCCGTCCTCGCTGTGGATCGGCTGGTCGCCCGTCGTCAGATCAATGATGCTCAGCCGCGCGTGGCCAAGGCCGATGCGATGATCCGCGCTGATCCACTGGCGCTGGCCATCCGGCCCACGGTGGTACATCGACCGGGTGGCGCGCTGCAGAGTCTCTGGAGAAACCTGTTCCCGATGGGAGTAGATGCCCACGATGCCGCACATAGTCTGCTCGACCTCCGGTGGTAATTTCGAATTTGAACGGCAGGGGAAGAAAGAGGGGGAAGAACAGCATGCGGAGCATAGCATCGCCGGACAAAGACGGGCAAGAGAAATAGAGACTGCGCGCTGGATTCTCCTGCCGCGCTTCCATCCCGGCACAGACGTTGGTCCCCGACGCAGCAACAAAAAGCGGCTCCGCTCATGCGGAACCGCTTTTTGTTTGCTTTTTGCCTGAGAGCTGTTTTTTTCTTATTGCCCTGCCGGCCTGGGATTCGCCGGGTCAAACCTGGCCACCTGAATCTTCTTTGCCAGTCCGAGCTTCGACAGGATCCAGATGCCCCAGAAGTTCGGATCAATCTCATACCATGCCAACCCATGACGGGCAGAGACCGGATGCGCATGGTGGTTGTTGTGCCAGCCCTCGCCGCCGGTCAGCAGCGCCACCCACCAGTTGTTGCGCGAGTCGTCGCGCGTCTCAAAGCGCCGGCTGCCCCACAGGTGCGTGGCAGAGTTCACCAGCCACGTGGCATGCAGACCCAGCGTCACGCGCAGCGTAACGCCCCACAGCACCATGGCAATGCCGTTCACCGGCCCGCCAAAGTACCATCCGCCGCCCAGCAGCATCAGTCCGGTAATCGTGATGGGCAGCCAGTGATACTTGCTCAGCCACACGTGAAAGCGGTCGCGGCCCAGGTCCGGCGAGTAGCGCGCGAGTACCTCGGTCTGGGCATGCAGCGCCTCGCCGAAGAGGATCCAGCCCGCGTGCGCCCACCAGGCGCCTTCGCGCGGCGTGTGCGGATCGCCCTCGTGGTCGCTCAGCTGGTGATGCACCCGGTGCGTCGAGACCCAGAAGATCGGCCCACCCTCCAGCGAGAGCGTTGCGCAGATGCTCATCAGGTACTCCACCCACTTCGGTGTCTGATAGCCGCGATGCGTCAGCAGCCGGTGATAGCACATGCCAATGCCCACATTGATGGCCAGCACATACAGCACCGCCATCACCGCCAGGCGCTGCCAGGTGAACAGAAACAGCGCGGCGATCGCGCCGACGTGGAACAGCACCATCACCACCAGCGTGAGCCAGTTAAAGCCTTCGCCGACCGTGGCGGCGCGGCCCATGCGCACCATCTGGCGCGCAGAGACGGAGTGATTGCCTGCGGACGTCTGCGCCTCTGGGTTGGGGGTTACAGACACTTCTGCCGGGGTCGCAGGGGAAGGTGCGGTTAGTGCGGAAGCCATTCTTCGATAAATCCTTGAAGAGTGGCTGAACCCCACTCTTGCTCACTTTATTGTATCGGTTTGCCGGAGCAAACCAAAGCCAAACTTTCAGCCGCGCCTGAGGCTGAGCCGCGCCGGCAACCCCGGCTGTCAGCCCTTAGTTTGCGGCCACCGTGCCAAAGTAGCCCCCGCCGGTCACAAAAATCCGCTCGGCCGTCCCCCGCAGCACGCGGTACAGGGCAAACCGGCGTTGCGAGCTGCCGCGCAGTTCAAACAACAGCTCGCCCCGGTTATCGGCCATCGCGTCCACGGCATCGATGAGGTGCATCCGCGGCGTAATGTCCAGGCGGTCGCTGTCGGTTACGTTCTTCATCAGCACCAGCAGGCCGCCGTACAGGTCCGGCTGGGCAATCAGGGCCACGAACTTCTGCCCCTTCAGCGGCTCCCCGGTCTGCGCGGTCAGAACCAGCGTTGCCCCCGAACCGTACTCCAGCTGAAAGACCCGGAACTGCTCCTTGTCGAGCGGGGCAGGCTCCGCCGGCGCAGGCGGAGCCGCCTTGGCCCTGGCTTTCGCCGCTTTGCTCGTGGCCGTTTTGTGCGCGGCTGTTTTGCGACCGGATGGGGCGGCTGGCGGCGTGTTCAGCCCCAGAGCTTCGCGGGCAATCTCCTCCATCTGCGCCTTCATCTTGCCCTCGTCCTCGGGATTCGCCCAGCTGAAATTCCAAGGATGATCCGGGTGGTTGGTCGCGTCAGACACCGCCACCATCTGCTGCATATCGGCCGGCAGGCCCATCAGCGTGGGCGCCACGTCCGGACCGCTGCTTGCCGGCTTGCCGCGCATCAGCCGCGGCCGCTCCGGGTCCGTAATCTTCGGCAGCGACTCCACATAGCCCACCGTCACGGTCTTCTTCGGCGCGGGCCTGGGCTTGGTCAGGTGTGGCCGGTCCGGGTCATCCGGCGCGGCCGGAGCACTGGCCGTCTGCTCGCTGGCTGCTGGCTGGCTGGTTTCGGACTGGCTGGCTGCGGGCCGGTGCAGCGTCGGCCGGTCCGGGTCAGGGGCTGGCGCCGTAGGGCCGCTGGCCGTGTCCTTTGGCTTGGCCTTGTCCGTGCCGGCCTTATCCGCGCCGGTTTTGTCCGCTGCGGCCTTGCCGGCTGCGCTGTCACCCTTGTGCTCCTTGCGATGCAGCACCGGCCGGTCGCCGTATTCATCGTCAATCTGCGCCTGCGCCATCTGCGCCAGCAAGGTCGTCGAGGGCTTCTGCGGCAGGGCCTTCCAGGTGCCGAAGCCCACCCATGAGCCCTCTTCCTGCCCGGCGTTGCGCAGATCGAACAGCCCGATCTTCCTGCCGTTCTTCTGCAGCTCGTACTCCGTACCGCTGTCCACGGCCAGCGGCTCAGGCCGGGCCAGATACACGCCGCCGTCCTGCAGCGAGTCGCCGTCGTACACGCACACCGGCACCAGCCGGCTGGTCTTCGGCTTCTTCAGGTCGCCGGTCCACTCCAGCACGGCCACGGCCCGCAGCGGAGGCGTATCCTTGTCTTTCCTGGTAATCTGCCCCGGATACTGCGCACAGGCCGGCAGCGCGGCCACCAGGGCAATTGCCGCCGCCGCTGCGCGCCGCAGAAACGCCAGTGCGCATGTTTGCAATGGCATCTTCTGCCCGGCTCGGAAATAATGCATCGTGATGTTCACTCCATGAACCCTGCGAGGAAATTCCCCATGGAACTCAATCAAAAAGTGGACGACTTTACGCTCGAAACCGACGAGGAAACCACCGTCAGCCTCTCGCAATTCGCCGGGAAACCCGTGGTACTCTTCTTTTACCCCAGAGCGGACACCCCCGGCTGCACCATCGAGGCCTGCGGCTTCCGCGACACCTACAAGAAACTTAAAACCGCCGGGGCCGTCGTCCTCGGCATCTCGCGCGACACGCCCAAGGCCCAGGCCAAATTCCGCGCCAAATTCAATCTGCCGTACCCACTCCTTGCTGATGTAGACGAGAAAGTCTGCAATCAGTTTGGCGTGCTGAAGGAAAAGAATATGTACGGCAAGAAAGTCTGGGGTATTGAGCGAACCACCTTCCTCATCGGCCCGGACCAGACCCTGGTGCACATCTTTCCCAAGGTCAGGCCCGAGGGCCATGCGGAAGAGGTGCTCGCCCTGCTAAAGGAATGGTACAAGGCGCACAAGTAAAGCGCGAAACGAAGCGTCCCGGCGGCAAGCCAGCCCGCATGCCCGGCCGCCTGCTGCCGCGCGCGTTCTTTCATCACCCGCCGCAGCAGGTGGCCCCGCTGCTGCTCGGCAAGCTGCTGGTGCACCGCACTCCGGCCGGCGTGCTGGCCGGGCGCATCGTGGAGGCCGAGGCCTACCTGGGCCCGCATCACGATCCGCCCGACCCGGCAGCCCATGCCCATCGCGGACCCACACCGCGCAACCGCGTGCTCTTTGGCCCGCCCGGCCATGCCTACGTCTACTCCATCTACGGCCGCTACTTCTGCATGAACATCAGTTGCGAGGCCGAAGGGCTGGCCGGATGCGTGCTGCTGCGCGCGCTGGAGCCGGTCGCCGGACAGGCCGCCATGGCCGCCCATCGCGGCCTCCCTGCAGACGCGCCCGCGCCGCTGCTTACCGGCGGTCCGGGCCGCCTCTGCCTTGCGCTGCAGATTTGCCGGCCCAGCCACAACGGCCTCGACCTGACCAGCCCCCGGTCTCCGCTGCAGGTGCGCGACGACGGCGCCCGCGTGCCGCCGTATCGCGTTACGCCGCGCATCGGCATCCGCCACGCCGTGGACTGGCCCCTGCGATTCACGGTTGCCGGACACCCCTGCGTCTCCGGCCCGCGCGGACGATCGTAGAGCATATGTGCCGGGTGGGGTATGAGCTAACCCAGGTCTCAAAGTCGAGACCTGGGGCACCCACGGGTGTGGCGGGGAGCGAGCGTAGCTGAGCCCCGGGCCGCTCGCCCGGGTGGGGTAGATGGGAAGACAGGCGT
>JAJXWS010000053.1 GCA_021781495.1 Acidobacteriota bacterium
GTGGTTCAGCTCGCCATGCGCCGGACGCCCGGTGGGAAGCTGCGCATAATACAGGGGCTCCTGGCCCACCGCGCGCGGAAAGCTTGCCGGCAGCTTGCCGGAGGGGTTCGCGTCGCCAAACAGGACATCCGTCACGGCGGGGCCCGCTTCGATGCCGGGACTCCAGGCCTGCAGAATCGCGGGGACATGCCCGGCGGCCCACTTCAGTTCCAGCGGCCGGCCGGCCAGCACCACCAGGATGACGGGCTTGCCCGTGGCCACTACGGCCTCCAGCAGTTTTTCCTGCGAACCGGTAAAGCCGAGATGGACGCGGCTGGACGCTTCCCCCTCCATCCAGTTGGTGGGCTCGCCCAGCGCCAGGATTACAACACTGGCCTTCTTCGCGGTCTCCACAGCCTCGGCTATGGTCTTATCGTCGTCGGGGATGGGCATCTTCTGCAGCGGGACATTGGCGCCGCCAAAGGTTACCTGCTTCAGCACATTGGCATCTTCGCCAGAGAGCAGGCCGCAGCCCTCGGCGTAGAGCAGCCGGTCTCCCAGGCGCTCGTGCAGCGAGGTCTTCAGCGTAATCACGTCCTTTGGATTGCCGGAGGTCCAGGCTCCCAGCAGATTCCTGGGATCGTCGGCCAGAGGGCCGATCAGGGCCACCTTGCCGGCCTTGGCCGTCAAGGGCAGCAGAGTACCTACGCCCTCCACCGGATCGTTCTTGAGCAGGACCATGGTCTCGTCGGCGACCTTGCGAGCGATTGCGCGGCGCTCCGGCGTGGGACTATAGGCCGGGCCGGGCTGCGTGTAAGGATGCTCGAAAAGGCCCAGGGCAAACTTGACGCGGAGGATGCGGCGCACCGCCTCGTCCACCACACTCTCCGGAATCTTGCCCGAGCGCACCTGGGCGGCAATCGTGGTGCCGTACAGATTGCCCTCCATGTCCATGTCCACGCCCGCCTCCAGGGCCTTGCGCGCCACGGTGGCGCCGTCCGGCCCGATGGCGTGATTCAGCAGCTCCGCCACCGCGCCCCAGTCGGAGACGACAAAGCCGTCAAAGCCCCATTCCTTGCGCAGAATCTGCGTGAGGGTGAACGGGTCGGCCGTTGCCGGAACGCCATTGATGGTGTTGAACGAGCTCATCACCGTGGCCACCCCCGCATCCACGGCGGCCTGATAGGGCTTCAGATACACCTGCCGCAGCGTGAGTTCGCTCATGTCCACGGCGTTGTAATCGCGCCCAGCGATGGCCGCGCCGTAGGCCGCGAAGTGCTTTACGCAGGCAGCCACGGAATCCGGCCTGGAGAGATCGTCCTGCTGATAGCCCTTGACCCAGGCCCGCGCCAGCGCGGAACTCAGGTACGGGTCCTCGCCACTCGATTCCACGATGCGACCCCAGCGCGCGTCGCGGGAGATGTCCACCATGGGCGAAAAGACCCAGGCAATGCCGTCGGCGCGGGACTCTTCCGCACTGACGCGCGCCACCCTTTCAGCGGCCTCGGGGTCCCAGCTGGCAGCCACGGCTAGCGGGATGGGAAACGTGGTGTGATTGCCGTGGATGACATCCTGGCCGAAGAGAATGGGGATGTGCAGCCGCGACTTCTCCATGGCGATGTGCTGATAGTGGTTGGTTTCGTTGACACCGACGACGTTCAGCATGGACCCGATCTGGCCCTTGGCGACCAGTTCGTCATAGGTCAGGTTGGAGGCAGAAGGCCCGGTGGCAAATCCCGCGGAGTACTGGACAAGCTGCCCGACCTTTTCCTCGAGCGTCATCTTCTTGAGCAGCGCCTCAACCCGCGCATCGATCTCGCGGGAGGCGAGCTGGGAGTTTGACCCCGGCTGGGCCTGCGCCCGGGCCAGGACCCCACCTGCGGTATTCAGGATGAGGAGGAGAACAAGCAGCCTGTAGACAGGCGCAAACAGTCTTGTCATAACCCGCATATAATAAACCGTTTGAGCCTGACCGGTAAGGTATGCCTCCACACAGGGCAAACGATTTGCGCAAAGTCCTCCGCCGCAAGTCCCTTCACTACAGCAGCAACTCAAATGCGGCAACCGGGTTAAAAATCAACAGTTGCGCTCATCCGGCATCACAAACTCCGGCAGGGGATGTTGAGTTCCGCGGGCATTGCCCCGCAGAATGACGAGGGAGTGTGTCCGGCGGATGGAAAATGCACTACTCTTGCAGAGGACACGGATGACTCGATTTGCAGCCCAGTTCCGGAAAGCTCTCTGGCTGGCCCTTGACCATGATGTGCTGAATACGGCCAAGGCCGCTGCCTATTCCGGCATTCTGATGCTTTTTCCAGCACTGGTTGTGGTCACCACGCTGCTGGCGCTGGTTCCGGAGGGCACAACACTGGTGGGCGAAATCCGCATCGCCTTTCAGCAGTTTCTGCCGTCCGACACCATGTCTCTGCTGCAGATCTCACTGCAGACGCGCCGCATCCGCTCCGCGCAGCTGCTGCTTTCGGCCACCGGCTTAAGCGTGTTTGCCGGCCTGGGCCTGATGCTTTCGCTCATGGAGGGTTTTCGGCGCGCTTACCGCCTGCCACGCGGCGAGTGGGGCTTCTGGCAGCGGCGACTGCGCGCGCTGATGCTGGTTCCCATTGTGCTGGTTCCGCTGGCTCTGGCCACGCTGCTGCTCATGTTCGGGCACCAGATTGAGGACTGGATGATCAATAACGCGGGCCACGACCTGCGTTCGATGGTGCTCATCTTCTGGCGCATGGCGCGCTGGGCCATCGCGCTGGCCACGAGCATTGCCGTGTCCGGAGCGCTGTATCACTTTGGCACCAAGCGGACGGAGCACTGGGTGTGGGTGATGCCCGGAGCCATTACGGCCACTATCGTCTGGTTCCCGGCCACGCTCGCCTTCGGCTGGTACGTCTCGCGCATTGCCAACTACTCGCGTTTTTACGGTTCGTTTGGCGCCGGCATAGCCACGCTGGTCTGGCTGTACATCACCTCGTTCAGCGCACTGCTGGGCGCGGAGCTGAACGGCGTGCTGTTCCGACAGCGCCGGGATGTGGAGTCGCCATCCCCCGACCCGGAACCTGCATCCAAGGCCCTGTGACCGCTCTCACCGACCATTGCGCAGGCCACCATGGAGGATGGATAAGGGGAGGCTTGCGCCCACCCCGCCATGTACAATGAAGCGGGCCACACATCAATTCCACCCTCTGCCCAATTGAACCCTTTTTGGAGTTATTTCAATGTCGTTCGCTGATACCAGCCTGACCGAAAATCCCCTTCAACGCCGTGCAAAGATTGTTGCCACGCTCGGCCCGGCATCGAACACCGAATCTGCGTTTCGCAACCTGATCCGCGCGGGTGTGGATGTCGTGCGCCTGAATTTTTCTCATGGGACGCACGAAGAGAAGCTGGCGTTGATCCAGATGATCCGCAAGGTCAGCCGCGAAGAGCACAAGCCGCTGTGCATCCTGGGTGATCTGCAGGGGCCCAAGATTCGTACTTCCAAGCTGAAGGATCGCCAGCCCGTGCTGCTGAAGGCCGGCCAGCGGCTGACCATCACGCCGCGCGAGGTTCCCGGTACGGCATCGCTGGTTGGTACCACCTTCAAGACGCTGGCGGAGAACGTGGAGCAGGGCTCGCGCATTCTGCTGTCGGACGGCCTGATTGAGCTGCGCGTTCACGAGGTGGACGGCGCGGACGTGGTGTGCGAGATCATCAACGGCGGCATGCTGGGCGAGAACAAGGGCATCAACCTGCCGGGCATTCCCGTTCGCGTTCCCTCGCTGACGGAAAAGGACGCGGAAGACCTGGAGTTTGCCATCAAGAACGGCGTGGACGCGATCGCCGTTTCGTTCGTCCGCACGGCGGAGGATGTTCGCCTGGTGCGCAACCGGGTTGCCGCCTACGGTGGGGAGACGTGGATCATCGCCAAGCTGGAAAAGCCCCAGGCGATTCAGCACCTCGACGACATTCTGCTGGCCGCAGACGGCATCATGGTGGCCCGCGGCGATCTGGGCGTGGAGGTTCCGCCGGAGAAGGTGCCCGCCATCCAGAAGCACATCATCCGCCGCGCCTCGGAGTATCGCAAGCCGGTGATCACCGCGACGCAGATGCTGGAGTCGATGATCGAGAACCCGCGCCCCACGCGCGCTGAGGTCTCGGACGTGGCCAACGCGGTCTACGACGGCACGGACGCCGTGATGCTTTCCGGCGAGTCGGCCGTGGGCAAGTATCCCGTGGAGGCCGTCGCCATGATGGCCCGGATTGTGTCAGAGGCCGAGCGCCACATGAAGGACACCGGCGTGGTGGCGCGCACGCACACTTCGCACCTCTCCATTGCGGAGACCATCTGCGAGGCCACGGCGCACGCGGCTGACGACCTAGATCTGCGCGGCATCGCCCTGTTTACAGAGACCGGCACCACGGCCCGCCAGATCTCGAAGTACCACCCCTCGGCGCCCATATTCGCGCTCAGCCCCATTGAGGTAACCATCAATCGCCTGAATCTGCTGTGGGGAACCACGCCCATCCGCTGCCCCAAGGTGACCTCGACCGAGGCCATGGTGGAGGTAGCTGAGAGCCTGCTGGAGCAGTACGGGTACGTTCGCAACCGCGAGGTGATCGCGATTGTGGCCGGCACGCGCACCAAGTCGGGTTCCACGAACTTCCTGCGCCTGCATGTGCTGGGCGAGCGCGCCCAGGAAGCCGTTCGGCCCGGAGTGGCGGAACAGGCTGCCCTGCCCGAGGCCGCTGCCGAAGTTGCGCCCGCTGCGCCCGCCGCTGTGGCGGCACCCAAGGCAAAGCGCGGCGCCAAGGCGGCAAAGCCGGCTGCACGCCGCAAGTAAACGCAGACAAGTACCAGCACAAACAGGAAGGCAGGCCACTCCCGCATAGGAGTGGCCTTCCTGTTTTGGGTTTGCGCTGCGGCCGGTACTACTTTGCCGCGAGTTGGCGCAGAACGTAGAGCAGAATGCCGCCGTGCTCGTAGTACTCGATCTCCTGCGGCGTATCGATGCGGACGCGGGCCTTGAAGGTCTTCCTCCTGGCGCCATCCGCGGCGGTGGCCGTCACGTCGAGGGTTCTGCCGTTGGCAAACTTCGCCTTCAGCATCGCCGTCAGGCCGGGGAAGTCGAACGTCTCTTCGCCGGTCAGGCCAAGCGACTCAACATTCTGGCCATCCTCAAACTGGAGAGGCAGAATGCCCATACCGACGAGGTTGGAGCGGTGAATGCGCTCGAAGCTCTCTGCAATGACGGCGCGGACGCCGAGCAGTTTGGGCCCCTTGGCCGCCCAGTCACGCGAAGAGCCGGAGCCGTACTCCTTGCCTGCCAGGATGACCAGCGGCACGTTGCGTTCGGCGTACTTCACGCTGGCGTCGAAGATGGACATCTGCTCGCCCTCAGGCAGCAGGCGGGTAACGCCGCCCTCGGTGCCCGGAGCCAGCTTGTTGCGCAGGCGGACGTTGGCGAAGGTGCCGCGCACCATCACCTCATGATTGCCGCGGCGCGAGCCGTAGCTGTTGAAGTCTGCCGGCTTGACGCCATGCTCGGCCAGATACCTGCCGGCCGGGCCGTTGGCCTTGATGGAACCTGCCGGGGAGATGTGGTCGGTGGTCACCGAGTCGCCCAGTACGGCCAGCACGCGCGCGCCCAGAATGTCGCTAACCGGGGCGGGCGTCTTGGCCATGCCGTCAAAGTATGGCGCCTGGCGAATGTAGGTGGAGTCCGGCTCCCACTGGTAGACGTCGCCGGTGGGGAAGCTGAGCCCCTGCCAGTTGGCGTCTCCCTGGCTCACGGTGGAGTACTCCTTGCGGAAGCTCTCGCTGCTGAGCCCCTTCTCGATGGCGTCGGCCACTTCCTTCTGGGTGGGCCAGATGTCCTTGAGGTAGACGGGGTTGCCGGCCGGATCGTTGCCGAGCGGGTCGGAGTCAAAGTTATGGCCGATCTTGCCGGCCAGCGCGTAAGCGACCACCAGCGGCGGGCTCATGAGGTAGTTGGCGCGGACGTCGACGTTGACGCGGCCCTCAAAGTTGCGGTTGCCGCTGAGCACGCTGACGGCGACCAAACCGTGCTCATCGATGCTCTTCGACACATCGGTGGGCAGCGGGCCGGAGTTGCCGATGCAGGTGGTGCAGCCGTAGCCCACCACGTTGAAGCGCAGCTTTTCCAGATACGGCAGCAGGCCCGCCTTCTGGTAGTAGTCCGTGACCACGCGGGAGCCGGGCGCAAGCGAGGTCTTGACCCACGGGGGGACGCTCAGCCCCTTCTCGACGGCCTTCTTTGCCAGCAGCCCGGCCGCCATCATCACGGAAGGATTGGAGGTGTTGGTGCAGCTGGTAATGGCTGCAATCACCACCGAGCCGTGATCGAGGTACTGGTCGGGGTCAACGCCGAAGCGCTCCTTGACCGTGGTGGTGACATGGAGCGGAGCCTTCTCCGCCACGGCGGTATCGGCCACGACGGACTTGCGATCCCACGCGACGGCCGTGCGCGTGCCGAGCGGCTTGGCCGTGGGGGCCAGCAGGCCGGGCAGTTGCTGCGCAAAGCTCGAGGCGGTGTCCTTCAGCAGCACGCGGTCCTGCGGACGCTTGGGACCGGCCACGCTCGGCTGCACGGTGGCCAGATCCAGCTCCAGCGTCTGGCTGTACTCGGCCTCGGGCGAGCCGGCGGTGTGGAAGAGGCCCTGCTCCTTGTAGTAGGCCTCGACCAGGGCAATCTGCTCGTCGCTGCGGCCGGTAAGGCGCAGGTAGCGCAGGGTCTCCGCATCCACGGGGAAGATGCCGCAGGTGGCGCCGTACTCGGGAGCCATGTTGCTGATGGTGGCGCGATCGGCCAGCGGCAGCTCGGCAACGCCGGGGCCGTAGAACTCCACAAACTTGCCCACCACGCCCAGCTTGCGCAGCGCCTGGGTCACGGTGAGAACGAGGTCCGTGGCCGTGGCGCCCTCACGCAGCTTGCCGGTGAGCTTGTAGCCGACCACCTGCGGCACCAGCATGGAGACGGGCTGGCCCAGCATGGCCGCCTCGGCCTCAATGCCGCCCACGCCCCAGCCCAGCACGCCGAGGCCGTTGATCATGGTGGTGTGCGAGTCGGTGCCGACCAGCGTGTCAGGATACGCGACGGCCTGTCCATCCGCCTCGGCGGTGAAGACCACGCGGGCCAGGTACTCCAGGTTCACCTGGTGGCAGATGCCCATGCCCGGAGGCACGGCGCTGAAGTTGCGGAAGGCGGTCTGGCCCCACTTGAGGAAGGCATAGCGCTCGCGGTTGCGCTGGAACTCGAGCAGCGCATTGGCATCGTAGGCCGCGGGGGTGCCGAACTCGTCCACCTGGACGGAGTGGTCGATGACCAGCTCGGCTGGGACCAGCGGATTGACGCGCTCCGGGTCGCCGCCCAGCTTCTTGATGGCATCGCGCATGGCACCGAGATCCACTACGGCCGGCACACCGGTAAAGTCCTGCATGAGCACGCGGGCGGGCATGTAGGCGATTTCGCGGCTGGGCTCGGCCTTGGCATCCCAGTTGGCCAGGAATTCGATGTCCGCGGCGGTCACGTTCACGCCATCTTCGCGGCGAAGCAGGTTTTCGAGCAGAATCTTGAGGCTGAAGGGGAGCCGGCTGAGGTTAAATCCTCGCGCCGCAAGCGCCGGCAGACGGTAGATGGTGTACGAGCGATTGCCGGAGGTCAATGTAGCCCGGCTGGCAAAAGTATTCATCAGAAGAACCTTTCTATCCGCACCCAGGCGGATTCACTCCTAAACGTTGTTCTTGCGGGCAGCGATTCGCGGAGACCCGCGGCCGGGCGCATCGACTGGCGTGCCGGGCCTGCGCCGGGAAAATTCGACGGGGATAGATTACTCAGCCTGCGGAGCGGCGTCCACGGTCATGCCTTCCGCGGCGGAAGCGCTTGAGCATGGGTTGGACGGAGATGAGGGGATATCTGCGCATGGCGTACGAGAAAATTTTAGCGCGTCCTGCGAACGCTGGAAACCCGGATCGTGCCGCGTTGCCGGCCGTGGCTGCCCTGCACACGGTTCCGGGGCGGAGCAGCTATTCGCCGCCGAAATCGCGGTATCGCTCCAGGACGTCGCGCTGGGAGATGGCGCCCTCCAGCTTGCGGAAGTTGGCGCGGTTGACCACTGGCACCAGCGGCCAACGATCGACGTAGCGCAGGGCCACGTCCAGCGGCTGATCGGGATGGAGACACGGAATGGGATGGCCGGCCAGGACAGAGACCAGGCTCTGGCTTCCCTTCCCTTCGCGGATCAGGCGGTCCAGCTCCTCCCGCGTGATTCCGCTCCAGTCACCGGGCTTGAGGCGTACGAGCAGGACCGGATAGCCGCCGTTCTTCAGGATCTCGTGCGCCCGGTCAATTCGCTCCTCGCCCTCCAGGACGGGATCGGAGGAGACGTGCATGGCGTCTTCCACACGGAGAATATTCTCTTCGCGCAACTCTTCCATGGAGGGTAGTTCGAGACCGTCCTGCCGTGTGAGAACGTCAAAGATGGGGGTTGGCTGCAGGGCGCGCGAGATGACGTAGGCGAAGGTGTTCGCCACGATGACGGGAACGATGATGGAGTAGTTGCCGCTGACCTCAAGCACCATGAAGACCGAGGTCATGGGAGCACGGAGAAAGCCGGCAAACAGCACGCCCATGCCCACCAGCGCGTAGGTGCCGGGTGACCAGTGCAGATGCGGCAGCAGGGCATGCTCCGCGCCGCCCACCGCCGCGCCGAGCATGGCGCCGATGAAGAGGGTGGGAGCAAACATGCCTCCGGGGGTGCCGCTGACAAACGAAAGGAGCGTCGCCACAATCTTGAGCCCTGCCAGGATGGCGAGGAACTGCCAGGTGAACTGGCCGTGCATGGCCTCATCCATGTACTCGTAGCCCGCACCCATGACCTGCGGCGCGCCGAGGACGGCGATGATGCCGATGAGAAGTCCGGCGGCGGCGGGCTGAAGATACTGCGTCCACTGCGGAAGGTCGCGGAAGCGGGGCCGGAGCGCGCCGATGCCGCTGGCGAAGGCGACGGAGGCACATCCGCCGACGATGCCGAGGATGGCGTAGGCGATCAGCTCCGAGGGACGCCGCAGCTCCACGGGCGGGATGCGGAAGAGCGACTCCGATCCGAGGAACGAGCGCATGACGACCACGCTGGAGACGGCGGAGAGCACCACCGAGCCGAGAATGCCTGCGGTCCAGCGGCCAATGACCTCCTCAATGACAAAGAGCACGGCCGATATGGGCGCATTGAAGGCGGCGGCAAGGCCGGCAGCCGCTCCAACGGGAGCGATGAGGCGCATGCGGTCCCGGGAGAGCTTCATGCGCCGGCCGATCAGCGAGGCAAGGCTGGCGCCGATCTGCAGCGAGGGGTCCTCCGGGCCGAGCGAGTGACCGGAACCGATGGCCAGCGAGGCGGTGAGGAACTTGCCGATCGCGGTGCGGAAGGGGATGTAACCGTTGTAGATGTAAAGCGCCGCCTTGGTCTGGTTGACGCCGCTGCCGCGCGCCAGCGGAAAGACATGAATGGTGATAACGGCGATGACCAGCCCGGCGATGGTGGGCGCCAGAAGAAGCCGCCACGTGGACAGCTCCGCGCCCGACCCGAGCAGGTAGATGCGCCACCAGTCAATGGCAAAGCGAAAGCAGACGACCGCGAGCCCGGAGAAGATGCCGATGAAGACAGAGAGGATCAGGAAGAAGCGGTCTTCGCGGAAGAGCGAGCGCAGCAGCGCTGCAGGTGTGCGTTCGTGCTCGGGTGCTGCCGGGCTGCCCGGGGCGTCTTCTACGATCGTCTCTGCCTGTGCATTCGATAACGGGCCCACGTCAGTTCCCCTCGTGTAGTTTGGCAATTAACAGCAGCGCCGAGTCCGTCTCAGTGGGCGTGCCGCACCACTCGCTGGCCTGGCGCTCCACGCTGAAGACAAGGTCCATGGCGGTGTTCACCAGATCCGGGTCGCGGCGCAGGCCGCTCTCAGTGATTTGCGGCTTCAGCTTCTCCCAGGCTCCGGCCAGGTCCTGCTGCGGGTTTCCCGGCGAGACATAGCTCGCCGCCGCCGGGCAGGACTGGATGCGCTGGCCCGCGGCGCCGAAAAGTTCGATGACGTTGCGGTTCCGCTGCGCCACGGGAATCCGCGGGCGGAATGGATCCAGCTGTAGGACAAGCTCGGTGAGGCGGAGCCGGCCACGGCTTTCGGCGTCGTTGGGCGCGGCAGCCGCGGCACGCTCCAGGTAGCGCTGCGCAACCAGGTAGTCGCCCAGCTCAAACGCGGCCGCGCCCGCGCCGGCCAGCGCCTGCGCATCGTGCGGACGGACTTTGAGGCTGCTGCGATAGGCTTCCAGCGCATGCTGGTAGTCTTCGGCCTCAAGGAAGAGCGCGCCGATACGGGCCTGCACAGCAGGATCGTCACCGGAGGAAGCCTCCAGGGAGATGAGCTCGGACTGAGCCTGCGCCCGGGACTTGATCCTGAGGAGGTATCCGATCAATTCCAGTCGCGCGTTACGTTCCTGGGACTGCTGATCTCCGGACCAGTTGGCGTAGATGGCATTGTGATAGTAACGCAAAGCCTGCTCTGTGTCTCCGGCGCCGGACGCGATGCGCGCCAGTTCCAGATTGACCAGGCCGTTCTCGGGCTTCTGGCTCCAGAGGTTGATGAGGTAGGAGTAGGCCTCGCTGGTGAGGTGCTGACCAAGCAGGGCCTGGGCCAGGCCAAGCTGATAGTAGAAATTGCCGCGAGAATAACGCAGAGCCGCGCGAAACTCGGCGTCGGCGTCTTTGTAGTGTCCTGCGTTCAGGTCCGTATTGCCGCGGATGGACCACCGGATCGCCAGGGCGTTCTGCTGGGCGTAAAAGATGCGGGAGACAACGGTGACGGCAAGGAACAGGACGACGGTGAGGCCTGTCAACACGATCAGTGTGACGACCTCGTGCCTGAGATAGCGCGAAACGTGCATTTGTGCGAGTCTCTTTCGCATTCCTTCTCCGTTAGCCTGAACAGAATCGCACGTGCCGCGATTCTGCCCTGCCCGTCAAGACCCGGAGCCGCCAAGGGCCCGTGCCACAAGAAGCCAACCGACGCGCTTACTGCGGTGGCTGCATGTTGTAGAGAAACACCGCTCGAAGCTCCAGATACGGCCCATGGAACTCCCGGGGAAGAGGCGGATAGTTGGAGCCGGTAATCGCGCCCCAGGCCGCGCGGTCCAACCCGGTGTCTCCGGAACGGCCTTCCAGAACCATGCTACCGTCCATGACGCGGCCATTGGGCATCACCTTGAACCGGATGACGACAGCGCCGGACTTGGAGATGGGCGGATTCACTTCATCGGGAATCAGCGGGTCCCAGGTGTGCTCGGTTTCGCGGTGCCAGCGCATGAGCCAGGAGCTGAAGTCCACGCCCTGCGTGTCTGAAAGGACCTCGACGCCGCCGGTTCCGGCGCCGGGATGACGCGAGAGGCCCGTGCCGGAGGGCAGGTTGCTGCCGGAGTCGTAGCCGCGGCTGCGCGCGGCATTGCGCATGGCATCGCGCAACTGCTCGGCGGGATTCATGGAGCCCATGGCGAAGTTGGGCCGGGCGGGCACGGCGGCGGGCTTGGGCGCCTCAAGCTGCGACTGAGACTGCGGATTGGGCGGAATGGGCGGCGGCTGCACGGCCTGCTGCTCAGGCTGCTTGGCCGGCTCAGGCGGCGGAGGCGGCATCTGCTTGTTGATGTCCTCCAGCGTCTTTTTGTCGATGGTGGGCGGCTTTTCGCGTGCCGTCTTCGGCTTTGCCTTGGGCTGGATCTGGCGCAGCGCGTCGGGCGGCAGGTCAAGATAGCTCAGGTCCTTGCGCTGCTTGATGGCGTCAAAAGGATCGATGACCGGCGGCACCCGGAAGACGTACTTGGGAATCCAGGTAATGGCCGACAACAGCATCAGGTGGACGAGGATGGCGATCCAGATGCCTTCGCGGAGGCGCGCCCAGCGGCGCTCGTCCTCGAGCTCGCTGATCATCTGCAGCAGCTCGTGGGTATCGTAATCCACCCAGCGCGAACGCGAGTAGGCGGGGCGATCCGCTTCGTTGTCGGCGGGCTCCGGCCTTCCAGCTTCCGTTTCGGAAGGCTCTCCTGTGGGCTCGTCTGGCTCGTTCAGAGTGGTTTGTTCTTCGCTGGTGGGCATTCTTCCGGCACGAGTCGCAGGGAAACGTTCCGCCCCGTGACTCTGTTTCGAATCCTTCCTCTCTATTCTCTCATTCCCGGCGGAACAGGCAAAACATTCCTTGCCAGTCGCCGGACCGTACAATAGTTCTTTTGGAATGGACGCATCAGCAGCCGGAAAGGGTACCGTTTGAAGCAGCTTTTTACAGGACTTATGGCCAGATGGAAGGCGGTTTTGCTGCCCTTGCTGGCCAAACTGGGATTCTGGGGCGTGGGCGCGGTGGCACTGCTGGACTCCTCCTCCATCCCCGTACCGATGGACCTGATTCTGGCGGGCTATGTGTGGGGCGACAAGAGCCGGTTCTGGCTGTATTGCCTGCTGGCGGCCGCCGGCTCGGCAATCGGCGGGCTGGTGCCCTACGGCATAGGCCGGGCGGGCGGCGAGCTGTTTCTGCTGAAGCGCGTGAATCGCCAGCGCTTTGAGCAGTTGCGCGACCGGTTTGAGAGGCAGGAGTTTCTGGCGGTGATGATCCCGTCGATGATGCCGCCGCCGACGCCGTGGAAGGTGTTTGTGTTTGCAGCGGGCGTGTTTGAGATGCGCGTGGTGCCGTACATGCTGGCAGTCTTCTGCGGCAGGACGGTGCGGTGGCTGCTGCTGTCTCTGCTGGTGCTGAAGCTGGGCCCGCGCGCGGTGGATATCGTCGCGCATCACGCGCTGACGGCGCTCATCCTGGTGAGCGGACTGGTGGTGCTGGGAGTGGCGGGATGGTGGCTGAAGAGACGCCAGTCCAAAGAAAGCACGGCCTGAGAAAACACACTCCAGACCAAGGCTGGGCTGGCAGATGCTGAAGTTTTGAGGGAGCCGCGAGAGCGACGCGGGCTGGTGGTGACCAGCCCGGCGCATGCTTTACTTGTGGGCAAGAGCCGCGGGAACATGCGCGGCCTGCAGGCGGCGAACCAGCACCGGCACGCCGAAGGCCAGTCCGGCCACGATCGCGGTGGAGATAAGGTCGTTGCGATAGAAGGGCACCGCCGCCGCATAGCAGGTGGCAAGGCCGCCCAGCGTGCGGGGATACATCTGGCTGCCGGCCCAGACGGCATAGTTGGACACGACGAAGAACGACGTGGGTCCGAGGACCACGCCCGCGCCTACACGCAGCAGCGTGGTGCGGCTGTGGAGCAGGATGTGCCCCAGCACCATGGCCGCCAGATACCAGCCCCAGGTGGTGACGTAGGCCGTCCAGGCAAAGGCGTAGTGGTAGGTGAAGACGGTGAGGAAGTAGTCCGTGGCCATGAGCGCGGCCAGCGGGGCCAGCATCTCGCGCCAGGAGCGCCGCGCGCCAAAGTAAAGCAGCGCACCGCCGACGGCGGTAAAGTTCAGCCAATCCGGATGAGGCACGAGACGGCTTAAGACGGCAGCAACGAACAGGAGATAAGCTGGCATGAACACCTCAGATGTCATTTTCCCCACGGCGGAAGCTCCGTTGGGCGAGGAAGCGATATACCCATTCTGAGGGGCGTACGCCGATGGGTCAACCCGTGAGTCTTTGCGGGGTGAACAAAAATTTTCATCGCAGGCAAGCCAACTAGCGTTGCGCGTGGCCGCCCATTCCCTCTCCGGCTTCCTCGCGGCCGTCCACAATGTAGACCCAGCCCCCGAGCGGCGACGGGCGGGACCCCTGCCCCGCGGCACGGAAGGTGTATGCGAAGCGCAGGTCGCTGAACAGGACGGTTGTCCAGGTGCGGCCGGGCGGAAGCCTGGGCGGCTCCATGCCGTCCATGGGCTCCTGGCCGACGTCGCGCACCATGGCCCAGCGTCCCCAGTCGAGATAGACGTGGCCGAGCAGCGTGCGCTTGGCGGCCTCTACGGCGGGCGTATCGGTGGGCTTGTAGATCACGTCGGATTGCGGGTCGCTGTCAATGGAGCCGGTGTTGGTATTGACTTCGGCGGTCTGGTAGAAGCTGTCCGTCTCCAGGATGGCGTGCCAGCGCCAGGGATTCACGGGGTACGGCTCCAGCGCGAGACGCCGCACGGGAGCGGAGGCCACCTGCACGTTCTGGAGCATGGCCTGTGCCTGGCTCTTCTCTGCCCAGCGCCAGCACCAGAGCGCCACCATGCCGCAGAGGGCAAAGATGGCCCAGGTACGTCCGCGGAACGGCGAGCGGCGTGCGCCGATCTCGCGGTCGGCCAGGCCCAGCAGCCCGGGCACGATAAGCGCCAGTCCCAGGAGCAGCCACAGAATGGGCTCGGCGATAAAGACGATGCTGCCCGCGTACCATCGCGGATTGAAGGGGAAGAATGGCCGGACGCCGTAGTTGTTAGTCCAGTCGAGCAGGATGTGGCTAAGGGCGGCGATGAGCGCGGTGAGGTAGAGCCATCCCCAGCGAACCGGCTGCGGAAGCGGCGGCGCGGGGGCGCCGGCCTCCACCGCGGGAGCTGCCGCGCGGGACTTATGCCGGTGCTGATGCCAGCGATAAAGCAGCCATACAGCGCCTACGACGACGGCGGCCACGGCAGGCGCTCCGACAAAGGTGTGGGTGATGCCGCGATGGTGCTTGAGCCCTTCGACAGGCCCGGAGAAGCGCCAGAGAACGTCGAGGTCGGCGGCCTCTGCTGCGAGTGTGGCTGCCAGCGTGGCGTAGGCCGTCTTGCGGTTCAGGCCTGCGCGTCCGATGCAGGCCCCGGTGAGGAAATGCGTGATGGGCTCCATGGCGTACTGCCCACCATACCAACCTTCGCGCCCTATAATCCACCCCATGGATGCACGAAGCAAACTAAGCCACGCGGCACAACGCGCGGAGGAACTGCGCGCGGAGCTGCAGCGGCATGAGCACCTGTACTACGTACTGGATGCGCCGGAGATCAGCGACGCGGCCTATGACGCGAGGATGAACGAGCTGAAGGCGCTGGAGGCGCAATATCCGGAGCTGGTGACGCCGGACTCGCCGACACAGCGTGTGGGCGGCAAGCCGGCGGCGGGATTCGCCAAGGCGCAGCACTCGCGGCCCATGCTGAGCCTGGATAATGCCTACTCGCCGGAGGAGCTGGCGGACTGGGACAGGCGCGTGCGCGAGCTGGCGGGCGGCCTGCCGGTGGCCTACATGGCCGAGCTGAAGCTGGACGGGCTGAGCGTTGCGCTGCGCTACGAGGTGGCGGCGCATGGCGGGGCGCGGCTGGCCATGGGCATTACGCGCGGCGACGGGCAGACGGGCGAGGACGTAACAAGCAACATCCGCACCATTCGCAGCGTGCCGTTGAGTATCACGGCCGAGCAGCTGAAGAAGGCCGGCATGCCGCCGACGTTTGAGGTGCGCGGCGAGGCGGTGATGTCTGCCGCGGCCTTTGCGCGGCTGAACGAGGAGCGCGAGCAGCAGGGGCTGCCCCCGGCGGTGAATCCGAGGAACGCGGCGGCCGGCACGCTGCGCACGCTGGAGCCGGGCATTGTGGCGCAACGGCGGCTGGACTTCTACGCGTATTTTCTGCTGGTGGAGGGTGAGTATCTGGCGGCGGGCCAGCAGGCCACGCTGGATGCGCTGGCGACGATGGGCTTTCGCGTGAATCCCAACCGCAAGCTGCTGCACACGGTGGAGCAGATGACGGAGTTCATCAACACGGCAGAGGCCGAGCGCGATGGGTTGGGATACGAGATTGACGGCGTGGTGCTGAAGGTGGATGGGCACGCGACGCAGCAGCGGCTGGGCTACACGGGCCGCGCGCCGCGCTGGGCCATTGCGTACAAGTTCACGGCGAAGTCGGGCGTGACGCGGGTGCACGACATTACGGTGCAGGTGGGCCGCACGGGCAAGCTGACTCCGGTGGCGGAGCTGGAGCCGGTGTTTATCGGTGGCACCACGGTGAGCCGGGCCACGCTGCACAATGCGGATTTTATTGAGCGGCTGGGACTGCTGGTGGGCGACTGGGTGAAGGTGGAGCGCGGCGGCGATGTGATTCCCAAGGTGGTAGAGGTGCTGGAAGACGCTGAACATCCGCGCGGAAAGCGGCACTTCCACTTTCCGGTGCAGTGCCCGGAGTGCGGCAGCGACGTGGTGCGCGCCGAGGGCGAGGTGGACTACCGGTGCGTAAACGCCGACTGCCCTGCAAAGCTGCGCGAGAGCCTGCTGCACTTTGGCCGGCGCGGCGTGATGAACATTGAGGGCCTGGGCGATGCCGTGGTGCAGCAACTGCTGGAGCGCGGCATGGTGCATGGCGTGGCGGACCTGTACAAGCTGACGGTGCCGCAGCTGGCCGGGCTGGAGCGCTTTGCGGAGAAGTCGGCTACGGCGCTGGTGGAGCAGATTGAGCGATCGAAGAAGGCGGGGCTGGCGCGCGTGCTGATGGGGCTGGGAATCCGCTTTGTGGGCGAGCGCACGGCGGAGCTGCTGGCCGAGGAGTTCGGCTCTGTGGACGCGCTGATGGCGGCAAACGCCGAGGAACTGGAGCGCGTGGAGGAGGTGGGCCCGCGCATCTCGCAGGCGATCCTGGAGTTCTTTGCGCAGGAGAAGAATCGCCGGCTGGTGGAGCATCTGCGCGAGGCCGGCGTGGATATGACGGCAGAGAAGAAACAACGTTCCGTGCAACTGGCGGGGCTGACGTTTGTGTTGACGGGCACGCTGCCGAACATGACCCGCGATGAGGCCAAGGAGAAGATTGAAGGCGCCGGGGGCAAGACGGCGGGCTCGGTGAGCAAGAAGACGAGCTACGTGGTGGCAGGCGAAGAGGCCGGATCCAAGCTGGACAAGGCGCGTGAGCTGAAGATTCCGGTGCTGGATGAGGCGGGACTGCTGCGCATGCTGGAAGGCGGCACAGTCGAACCATAAAGCGACGGCACTGGACTAAGACGAGAAAGCCGGCCACTGAGGCCGGCTTTCGTGCGACTGCGCACGGAGTCTACTGGCGCGGAGCGAAGTAGCCCTTACGCGCGCGGACCTGATAGCGGCGGTCTGTGCAGTAGAGGTAGATGGTGCGGAAGGAGCCGTCGTATTTGAAGTCGGCCGGGGTGTAGATGAGCGAGTACTGGCTGCGCAGCTCTTCCTCGATGCTGTGGAAGCTGTTGGCCATCTCTTCGACGGAGGGCGGGAAGAAGACCTGGCCGCCGGTGGCGGTGGCCATATCGGCCATCACCTTGTCGCCACGGCCACGGCTGGGCGTCCAGTTGGTGCTGATGGCGTAGATGATGGTCTCGGCGCGCTGGCACATCTTGATGGCTTCATCGGGCCGGACGCGGCTCTGGTCGTCATCGCCGTCGGAGATGAGGATCATGGCCTTGCGCACGGGCTCCTGTCCGCGCGCGACGTCGAGGAGCTTGTCGCGGCAGGCGGTGTAGACAGCGTCAAACAGCGCGGTACCGCCGCCGGGACGCAGACGGTTGATGCCGGTCTCCAGGCCGTCAAGGTTGCTGGTCCAGTCCTGCGTAACGCTGGGCGTGACGTCGAAGCCCATGACGAAGGCTCGGTCGTTGCGCGACTTGAGCGTCTGGAGCAGGAACTCCGTGGCCGACTGCTGCTCGAACTGGAAGCGGGTGCGGATGGAGGTGCTGGTGTCAATGACGACGCCGACGCGCAGGGGCAGGTTGATCTGCTGGCGGAAGGAGTTGACGCGTTCCGGCGCGCGCTGATCGTCGAGCAGGGCGAAGTCGCTCTGCTTGAGATTCGGGATGTAGTGGCCATGCTTGTCGGTCACGGTGAAGATCAGATTGACTTCGTTGACGTTGGCATGGATGACCGGCGCGTTGGCATCGTCGCCCTGCTGGCCGGCGGCCGCGGGCTGCTGGGCAGCCGGCGCGGGCGCAGCCGAGGGCGTTTGCGCAGAAGTGGTTGCCGCAGCGGCAGCCGCGGGTTGCTGTGCTTGCAGGGTGACGGCGCAGAGGGCCGCCGCGAGTGCGAGGCCAAGCAGCTTGTGGTTCATATCTTCCTCATTTTATCAATCTCATCCTTCTTTCGTGGATGAGGTGCAGGCGAGTGGGGGGAGGAAGCCGGAGTCTCCTCGATACGGACGAGAAAGGCTTCCAGCTCAGGGGGAAGCGGCGCTTCAAGCTGCAGGAGCTTGTGCGTAACCGGGTGCTGAAACTCGAGTTGCGCGGCGTGCAGGAAGTTGCGGCCCAGGCGGAGCCGCTCGACCTCCGCCTTGCGGCGGGCGCCTTTGCTCTGCGCCGCGGTCTGGTCCGTGAGCTGGCCCGCTGCGCCGTAGAGCGTATCGCCGACGACGGGGTGCCCGATGGACGCCATATGCACGCGAATCTGATGGGTTCGGCCGGTCTCAATGCGGACGCGGACCAGGGTGAACTTGCCGAACCGGGTTGTAAGCCTGCGGACCACCTCATAGTGAGAGACGGCGGAGCGGGCGTTTTCGGTAGGCCGCGTGGTCATGCGCGTGCGGCGGAGAGGGTCGCGGCCGATGTCGGCTGCGATGGTGCCCCGGGCCCGCTCGACGGAACCCTGCACCAATGCAATGTAGGTTTTGCGAATCTGGCGGCTGGAGAATAGATCGGCGAGCGCGGCATGCGCGGCGTCATTTTTTGCCACGATGATAAGGCCGCTGGTGTCTTTGTCGAGCCGGTGCACGATGCCGGGACGCAGGTCTCCGCCGGTGGAAGAGAGCGCGTGGAAGCGATGCAGCAGCGCGTTGACGAGCGTGCCGCGACTGCGCTCGTCGTCGGACTGTCCGGCGCCGGCGTGGACCATCATGCCGGCGGGCTTGTTGACGACCGCGATATCGGCGTCCTCAAAGACCACGTCGAGAGGGATGTCCTCCGGCACGGCATGCAGCGGCGCGGGATGCGGCTGGCCGGTGATGACGATCTGCTCGCCGCCACGCAGCTTAAGCGATGGCTTGGGCTGGACTCCATCCACGCGCACATCGCCCTGCTCCAGAAGCAGCTGCACGCGGGAGCGGCTGACGCCGGGAAGCTGGGTGGCAAGGAAGTGATCGAGGCGCTGGCCGGCGGCTTCCGGCGGAGCAATCACCGTACGGATTTCATCCATGCGCGGCCTCACTGGTTACGGGTTCGTCCGCGAGGATGGCTGCGGGGCGGCTGCGCAACAGGAGCGCGCCGAGAAGCACTAGCAACACAGCCGCCAACTGAGGGCCGTCGAGCATGCCGCCCAGCAGTGAGCCTCGACCTTCGTGGTCGCGCCACAGCTCTGTGAAGTACACGGCGGCGCCGGTGGTGACGAGCCAGAGTCCTGCGACGTCTCCATGCTGGCGGCGCAGCGGCATCCACACGAGCAGCGCGATGGCGATGGTGAGGAAGGCCACGGCGGCGTAGGCCTGCACGGGATGCACGGAGACGCCGAGCGGCGTGCCGCTCCAGCGCGCGGCCAGCGGGCTGGTGTACAGGACGGCCCAGCGCACGGTGGTCTCGGTTCCATAGCCGGAGCCTGCCAGTAGAGCGCCAAGCTGCTCGCAGGCCAGGCCAAGCGACAGCGGCGCGGCCATGGCATCGGCAACGTCTGCGAGCGGCATGTGCTGACGCAGCGCGTAGAGCAAGCCCGCCACACCGGCGAACACCGCGCCGGTGGCCGCCAGCAGCGGATGATGAATCATGGCCAGACCCAGCAGCCACGCGGGATGACTGCGCAGCACCGTCCAGTTGGCGGCGACGAGCAGAAGACGCGAGCCCACCAGCGCGGTGAAGAGCGCCACGATGCAAAGGTTCCACATCTGGTTGGGCGCGATGCCTGCCATGCGCGCAGTGCGCAGCACCAGCATGAGCGCGACAACGACGCCCGCCGCGGCCATGACACCGTAGGCGGGAAAGAGAATCGGACCGAGATGGAAGAAGACGGGATACACCTGAGCAAGGATATCGTCTCAGGACGAGGTAAGGGTAGAATCCGGCCCACTGGGCCGTGAGTGATGCGCCGGTGAACCCGTCCTAAGACGGTGGAGCTCCCCGCGGTTCGTTAGGCATTCCGGACTGGCGGACACGGCACACGGAACCGTAATGGACGAGTCGAGCTCCTGTTCAATGAATGTTGGTTCAACCAGCGTTGACCACCCACCTGCTTTGCAGGCCGGTTTCTATTGCGGATAGTATGGGTCCCGGCCGGGAATTGCAAGTCTTGTGCTGGCGCGGCAAGGTGTGATACGTTGCCGCGCAGCCTGGACGCGAAAGAGCATTTTTGCAGCGATTGCGCTGCAAACACACCCGTGCCGCCTAAGAAATCTGAGGAATGAAAGTGCAGCGGAAGGCGCGAAGTTACGAGCCGGTTTTGCGCTCGACGTCCAGCACCTCATCGAGAAGGCCGCGCAGACTGACGGCGCGCGCATGGCCCTTGCGGGCATCGGCGCTGGTGGACTGCATGAGCTCGTCGGCCAGATTGAGTGCGGCCAGCACGGCCACGCGCAGCGAGTCCACGGTGCGGCCCTGCGCGGCTACGGCGCGCATCTTGGCGTCAACCTGCTCGGCAAGCTGGCGAATGTGGTCGGGATTCTGACCGGTGAGATGGTAGGTCTGGTCGTAGATAGTAACCGTGGTGTAATCGGGAACCGTGCCGTATTGATTTTCTGCCATGAACGACCTCACAGTTGGAGAGCATCGAGTTGGGAAAGCAGGCGCTCGACGCGCTGGCGCACATGCTCGCGTTCCGCACGCAAGGCACGAATTTCCTCATTTAATTGAACAACCATTGGGGCTTGCTGGCCGAGCTGGGACTCGGCTTTGGCGGCTCGCTCTTCGGCTTCCATGCGGGCCTGGCGCTCCTGCTTGACCAGGTTGACGGCGCGCAGGATGCGCTCTTCCAGGGCGGAGAAGTCGTCTGCGCTGAGGGCCAGCGCGGGGGGCTCGGCTGCCGGCTCAGCAACTGGCTCAGCAACCGGCTCGACGGACTGCTCGGCGGGCTTTTGCGGCGGCTGCGTATCCTCACCGACTTCTGTTTCCCAGAACATTTGCGACATAAAAATTCAACCTCCGAAGCAGCCTCTATTCGTGCAAGTATAGCGCCAGCCGGGCCTCTGCAAGGCCCTAACTGCGCAGTCGTGCGCCTACCTTGCCAACAGCGGCGACGACCTGCGCGTGGAAGCTTTGCAGCTCCTCTTCGCGCAAGGTGCGATCGGCGGCCTGGAAGGTGACGCCCATGAGAAGCGAGTACTCGCGGTTGCCGAGCCGCTTGTCGCGGAAGACCTCGCGCACGCGCCAGTCGACCAGCTCGGGAATCTGCAGCGCGGCCAGCGCCTGATCGACTCGTTCCCACGCAATGCTCTCGTCGAGGACGAGCGAGAAGTCGCGGCGCACGGGCTGGAAGCGCGAGATGTCGCGCGCGGCGGGCTTGTAGAGCGGCAGCTTGTAGAGGCGGTCGAGATAGAGTTCGCCAACGAGGACCGGCTCCTTGATTTTGCGGGCGGCGGCCTCACTGGGATGCAACTGGCCGAACCAGCCTGCGGTGATGCCCTCCACCGTGACGCGCGCGGCGCGATAGGGATGCAGCCAGGCGGGCATGAGGCCGTCTTGCGGCGGGAAGCGATCGAAGTAGACGATGCGCGCCTGGAAGCGCGCGAGAACCTGCTCGACCGCGCCCTTGACGTCGTGGAAATCGATGGCGCGCGCGGGATGCAGCGGGCCCTGCTGCGGAAGGTTGCCGACGGCGGCAAAGCCGAGCGAGGGGTGCTCGTCAACCTTCTCCGTGGTGCCGCTGAAGACGGTGCCAATCTCAAACAGGCGCACGTCGCTGACGTCGCGATGCAGGTTGCCGGCCACCATGGCGAGCATGCCGGGCACAAGCGAAGGGCGAAGCACGCCGGCCTCGTCACTGAGCGGGTTGCCGAGCGGCACAACCTGGCCGGGCTGCGGCGCGGTGAGCGCTGCCTCTGCGGCGGAACAGAAGGTGCTGGCGATAGCCTCGTGGAAGCCGGCGGCGAGCAGCGTGCGGCGCACGGCGGACTCGGCCTGAGCCCAGGGCAGCGCCTGCACGCCTTCTCCAAAGGAGGGCAGCGTGTTGGCAAAGCCGTTGTAGCCGTAGACGCGCGCCACCTCTTCAATGAGGTCGATTTCGCGCTCGATGTCGAGACGCCAACTGGGCAGCGTGACGCTCCAAACGGCTTCGCCTTGGGCAAAGATTTCCGGATGCATGTCCAGCGTGCAGCCGAGCGCCGAAAGCACGCTTTCGACGGTGGCGGCGGTGATGCCTTCCTTGTCTACCGTTTTGCCGAGAATACGCTGCACCTCGCGGAGCGCGAGGGCGACGGGCGGACGATGGGCCGTGCGAGCTTCGAGCTCAGGCACGCGCACATCGACGAGTTCGCCTTCAATGCTGCCGCCGTTGGCGAGCAGGATGCTGCTGACGATGGCCGAGGCGAGCGGAGCCGCGTTGAAGTCTGCGCCGCGCTCGAAGCGATGGCTGGCGTCGGTGTGCAGTCCGTGGCGGCGCGCGGTGCGGCGCACGGCCATGGGCTCGAACCAGGCGGCCTCAACCAGCACGTTCTTCGTGGCGGGCGTAATCATCGAATCCCAGCCGCCCATAACGCCGGCGAGCGCGAGCGGCTTGACGTGATCGGCGACGACGAGATCCTCGGGGTCGAGCACGCGCTCCATGCCGTCGAGGGTCTTGAGCTTTTCGCCTTTGCGCGCGCGGCGCACGACGATGCCGCCCTCGATCTTGTCGAGGTCAAAAGCGTGCGTGGGCTGGCCCATGGCGAGCCACGCGAAGTTGGTGGCATCGACGGCGTTGGAGATCTTCTTCTGCTCAAGGAGCTTGAAGTACGTATCGACTTCCGCGCCGGGGAACCAGTCGCGCGAGTCGCCGATGGTGACGTTGCGCAGGACACGCGCGGTGAAGCGACCGCAGGCATCCTTCGCCTCAATCTGCACAGAGAAGGGCTCGGCGGCGGGCGCGGGCGCAGGCAGGGCGAAGTGGAGCGGCTTGAGCGCCACGCCGTAGATGGCGGCGGCCTCGCGGGCGATGCCGTAGTGGTTCATGGCATCGACGCGGTTGGTGGTGATGTCCATCTCGTAGAGCGAGCCGTTGCCTTCGCCGAGGTCAAAGATGCCTTCGACGGCGATGCCGCGCAGGGTGAGGTCTTCGGCGAGCTGCGCGTCGTCGACGGAGAGAGATGGAAGATAAGCTCTAAGCCATTTCGTAAGAATCTTCATTTCGGATCTACTTTCATTGTCATCGAGCCCTCAGGGCACTAGTCAGCCATGAGCAACGTTTCCTTCAATGCTTCGCTTGGCGCGTAAGACCTTCGCGCCACGACTGCGGATAGCCGGTGCCAATGAGTAACCGACAGATGCCAACCAAGTTCCAACCGTCAGCAAGTTCATAACGCATGTGGTGTCTCCGCGATAGCGAAGCAGGCCCCCGGCGGAGCAATTTGGCATGAGAACTTCGTGATAAAAACCCGAAAATGTCGCGCTCCCCAGAACTCCCATATTGCTTTGAGTTTCTATCCACGCAGCTACTCCCAGAATGAGGACTGGACTGACGAGCAACCACATCCAACGCTTAATCTTCTCAAGCTTGAATCCTTCATATGTGAGACCGCTTTTCGACTTGAACCAGCCGCGGCCCGTGAATCTGGAATCCAGGACGGGCAAACCGACACAAACGCCCAGCAAAAACATCGTCAAAAGATCATGATCGCGAATCATTTGCCTCAGGAATAGGAATTCCATTCGAAGAGAAAGGTGCACGAGCGAGGCAAGAACCAATCCGCCCATGAACATGTGGAACCAGAACACTACAAAACTGACCCAGATACGAATGATCCATCGCCACATGGAAGCCTCTCTTCGCGGACGCTCTCAGAGCTTTAAGTTCGTATTCCTCCCCACATATTCTTCATGCAAATTGCCCCAGAAAACGCATGTCACCGGCGTAGAACTGGCCGATTTCGCTGATGCCGTACTTCATCATGGCGATGCGCTCGACGCCCATGCCGAAGGCGAAGCCGGAGATCTTCTTCGGGTCGTAGGCGGGCTGCTTTTCTGCCGCGAAGGCGAAGACCGCGGGGTCCACCATGCCGCAGCCGAGCAGCTCAATCCAGCCGGAGTGCTTGCACTTGCGGCAGCCCTTGCCGCCGCAGAAGATGCAGCTGATCTGCACGTCAGCGCTGGGCTCCGTGAACGGGAAGAACGACGGGAAGAAGCGCGTCTTGACGGACGAGCCGAAGAGCGCCTTCATGGCGTGGTCGAGCGTGCCCTTCAGATCGCTGAAGGTGATGTTCGTATCGACGCAGAGGCCTTCGACCTGATGGAAGATGGGCGAGTGCGTGGCGTCGGCGGCGTCATTGCGATGCACCTTGCCGGGGATGACGATGCGGACGGGCGGCGGCTGCTGCTCCATGGTGCGCATCTGCACGGGCGAGGTGTGGGTGCGCAGCAGAAGGCGGTCACGCTGGGCGCGGCGCTCCTGGCCGGCGACGACGAGGGTGTCCTGCGTGTCGCGGGCGGGGTGGCCGGGCGGGAAGTTCATGCTCTCGAAGTTGTAGAAGTCGGTTTCGACCTCGGGGCCGACGCCGACGGAGTAGCCGAGAGCGGCAAAGACGCTGGTGATTTCGTTGAGCGTTTTGGTGATGGGATGCTCGGCGCCGAGGAAGCGGCGGGTGCCGGGCAGGGTGATGTCGATGGCCTCGGCGGCGAGGGCGGCGTCACTGGGGCCGGCGCCGCTGGCGGCATCGAGCAGGGCTTCGACGACGGATTTGAGGGCGTTGAAGCGCTGGCCGAGGGACTTTTTGGCCTCGGGTGGAGCGGACTTGAGCCAGCGCGAGGAGACGTCGTTGAGGCGTCCCTGCTTGCGGCCAAGCCATTGCAGGCGAAAGGCTTCCACCGCGTCGGGCGTGGCCAG
>JAJXWS010000120.1 GCA_021781495.1 Acidobacteriota bacterium
ACTTTGCATCAGCCTCTAGCAGTTGCTGCTGGAAAAATGCTCGGCGCTGGGCTGCCTCCGTGACCGCCAGGGTGGCAGAGAGCTTGCGGTACTGCTCTACGTAGCTGTTGGCAATGTCGGCGGCGAGCTGCGGATCATGGTCCGTTACGTCGATCCGGATGAGTCCGTCCTTGGCGCCGGCCACGACAATGGAGCGATCTTCAAACGCTGTACGCGCATCGCTCATCCGCCTCTTGTGATACCGCGCCATCAGCCCGAACTGCTGAATTAGCGCATCTTCCACGGTGCGGCTACGAAACAACGCGACATACATGTCTGCCGGATTCTTGATGCCCAGACTTGAACCGGCAAGCGATGCCAGCGCCCCGGAGCCGCCAATCTGGCTGAGCAGGGCCGAGCCGGCCGACGAGTTCTGCTGAGGCGGAAGAAGCACGGTCTGGGCGGTGTATCGGCTTGGAAGAATCAGCACCACAATAGCGGTGAGAACTGTCACTCCACACGTGAACCAAAGGATGAATCTCCAGCGATTCGCCAGGACAATCAACACATCCAGCAAATTGATCTCGTGCGAGGACCGGCTGCTTATCGCAGGGGCGGGCGCTTCTTCGCGGTACGTCTCTGATTTCATCCGTGGTGTTCCCGTTTCTCATTCTACTGGCAGGTTTTCCATTCCACCAAGGTCAAATGCTTCTCCCGCTGCAGATCGCCTTCACACGAGGGCGAAATCATCGCGCGGCCTCATGCTTGCGGCAGTATCGACGCAGTCTGTGGTGAATACAGATGTGAAAGTCGATTGCACTGCTCGCAATCTGCATGCCCGCAATGCTTCCGCACATGTTCAATGTGGCCTGGAACAGCATGCAGGTCTGGTCAGCGATTGCTCGACTATTAAACAAACTGACCAATCCCTGACTACGTGTATGTATGCTGGCTGCGGAGCGCGCAGAACCATCAAAATGTGCCACCTTTGCTGCAAATATCTGTTTACTACTTTGCTAATTAATATTTTGATGAACGATTACGTTAATAACTTGAAAGGCTGGAACTTTTCCTTGCTCTAAAAGAAGCTTATGCGATACTCTCTACATATAAAAGTAAATCAGTTGCTGTTCCACGTGCTGCTGATTTCTTGTGGCCTTACATGAAATTCAATTCGGTAATCGCTACATTTTTTATGATAGATTTTCAGGCTCAGTTGAAGCACCAAGGTCCTGCAATCAGCCTGCGGTGTTTTCTTCGAAAGTCGACGTGGGTCTTGGCGGCAGGTTGAATTCATAATGAGCACGACACCGATTAAACAGTATCGGGGTACGGACAGTGAGTGACTGGAAGTTCTTGTGGACAATCTCACGTTTATCGATCAGATGGGCGTTGATCGGATTACGCGTCAATTGAACGAAACTTTGCTTTGCACCTCGTGTTTGAATCACTTCACCCATGTTTTTCGCCGAAAGGCATAACCTGCTTTTGATTTGCCAGATGCCCTCACGCCGGCGGATGGAAACTTTTGTTTGATTTTGATTGAATCGAACTTAACGGAGGATTGTAGTGAGTGCTCAGAACCAGATTGTGCTTGAAGACCAGTTCGTTGCCTCGCAAGGAGAGGGCTCGGTCGCAACTGGCTCAATGCATTTGTCCCGGTATTTTGCTTCTTCGTCCCCAGTCCTGCTGTCGTCTTGGCAATACGTCGGCGCGAAGCGCGCAATCGACCTTGTCGCTTCGGTCATCCTGATGTCTATCTTCGCGATCCCGGGCATTTTCATTGCATTCGCAGTTTTTCTCACATCGCGTGGTCCTATTTTCTACCGCGAGGAGCGCATTGGACGAGGCGGCCGTACGTTCCGCATTTTTAAGTTTCGTTCCATGCATCGTGACGCATCCAAGCGCGCTCAAGTTGCAGAATCCCACAAAGATGGAAACGTGCTCGAGTGGAGAATGCTCAAGCACTTGCGCGACCCACGCATCACTCCAATCGGCGGTTTCCTGAGGCGTTGGAGTCTGGATGAACTCCCGCAACTGATCAATGTTTTCCGGGGCGAGATGTCGCTGATTGGCCCTCGCCCGGTCGTCGCCTCGGAACTGGCTTTCTACGGCGATCTCCTGCCGTACTACCTGGCGGCCACACCGGGTCTTTCCGGGCTCTGGCAGGTCTCTGGCAGGAGCCACGTTGACTATGATCAGCGTTCCAAGCTGGATGCAAGTTACGTCCAGTCCTGGAGCTTGACAGCAGACTTTTGCATTCTCTGTCGCACGATTCCTGCTGTGCTGGGGCGCATCGGCGCTCATTGAACCTGTAGGCCCATTCCCGCGAGGCAGTGTCAATTTCGATTGACCTCTGCCTCTGCTGGGCGGCCGCCCTCAAAATGCCGCAACTCTCCCCTCTGCTTGCCGCGACCTTCGCTTATGCGGAGTGGCCGATTCGAAACGGGCTGGTATTCTGATCGGTCCAAACAAGTACTGCGGCGAAGCATCGATCTGATCCGTGGTCCTCCGTCCCACGACAATAGTGAAATGGACGAATGGCGCGTTCAATCTCCTTCGATCTCTTCTTGAGCCTTCCATACAAGCGGACAACGCCGCGCGCCGATCTCGTGTATCTTGACCCCAGCACTACATTCTTCTTCAATGGAGAGCGCGCCTCTGCCCCATGCCCATCTTTGCGGCCATTGACATTGGATCCAACTCCTGCCGGCTGAAGATTGCGAAGGTCGTCGCACATCATCTCAAGACGCTCCATGAAGACCGTGAGGTGACGCGGCTCGGCGCAAGCGTCTTTGATACCGGCCTCATCTCACCGGATGCCATGGCTGCCACCCTGCGCGCTCTCAAGCGTTTCCAGCGCGCCGTCCAGCAGCACGGCGCGGACCGCACTCGCGTCGTCGCCACCGCCGCCATGCGCGACGCCCGCAACGCCGCTGCGTTTCAGGCGTGGGTCAAGGCAGAGACGGGTTGGAACATCGAAATCATCTCAGGCCTTGAAGAGGGCCGCCTCATTCATCATGGCCTCGTGGCCAACGAGCCCGGCCTCAATGGCCGCGTGCTCCTTTTCGATCTGGGCGGCGGCAGTTGCGAGATCACACTGTCCGAACACAAGCGCATCCGCGAAACCATCAGCCTGCCCATCGGCGCCGTTCGACTCACTGAAGAGTTCATGGAAGCCGATCCACCCACTCCGCAGGGGCTGACGCAGATGCACCGGCTCATTGCGCGTGAACTCCGCCGTGCGCACCGCAGGATTCAGCCTCACGCTATCGCGCATGTCATTGCCACATCAGGGACAGCTGCCGCGCTGGCAGAGGCCTGCGCCGCTCTCGGCAAGGCCTCAAAGAAGACGTCCCGATCTGCCTCCCGCCCACGCAGCGCAGCTTCGGCGCTCGCTCCCACTGCCCAGGTCCGCAAGATCGCTTCGCGTGTCGCCCGCATGTCTCTTCCAGAACGTGAAGCCGTTCCCGGCATCGGTCCGCGTCGTGCGGAGATCATCGTTGCGGGTGCGCAGGTCTTCGCCGAGCTCCTCGAGTCCTTCAATCTTCGCGGCTTTCGTTATTCGCCCCTCGGCCTTCGTGATGGCATCCTGGCCCAGCTGCTCGCGGAGCAGGACGCGCGTGCCGCAGGGCATCGCGAATTCGAGCGCGAGCGCTGGGAAAGCGTCACAGCCACCGCGCGCCGTTACGCGATTGATCCACGCCAGGCTGAACCGGTTCGCGCCCACGCGCTGCAGTTATTCCACGAGCTCAAGTCGCTGCATCAGCTCCCGATCGAGTACGAGGGCTGGCTTGCAGCTGCCGCTATCCTTCGCGACACCGGCAAGTTCATCAACCACCAGGGACACCACCGGCACACGCAGTACATCATCTCCAGCTCTGAGATGTACGGCTTCACGCCCGTGCAGCGCACCATCGTGTCAGCTCTGGCTCGCTACCTTGGCAAGAGCCGTCCGCAACCCGACGATCGCGCCCTGCGGAATATCCCCCCTGACCAGCACAAGCATGTCCACCGCGCTGTCGTCTTGCTGCGCCTCGCCGTCGCTCTCAATCAGGATCGCGCCAGCGACGTCCTCCGAGTGACGGCGCGCGCCTATCCCAAGCGTGTGTACATCGAGATCAAGCCTGGCCGCACCGGGGCTGAGCTGGAATTGTGGTCTCTGAGAAAAGAAGCCGACTACTTCCGAGAAGTCTTCGGGCGCGAGCTCTTCGCCACGCTTGCATAGATGTTCCGCGCCATCCGCGGATCAACCAGCCACTGCAGCAGCGGTGGGTGGTTGTCCATCGCGATCCGCGCAATCGATCCCTTGCGCATCCTCACCCCAGCTCCGCCGTTGCCCGTTATGATGCGTCCGAGAAACTTGAAGAGGTTCGGATTGTGCCCCACCATCAGAACGTCTTCATACTCGGCATAATGGTCGATCAGTCCCTGAAACGCCGCGAAATCAGCATCGGGCGCCAGCGCCGGGCTCACCTCCACCTTCGCCTCATAGCCCATCTCCGTCCCCACAAACTGCGCCGTCTGCAGCGCCCGCTTCAGTGGGCTCGACACAATGACGTCCAACTGCACCTTCATTGCGTTCAGCATCCGCGCCATCAGCATGCACTGATCCTTCCCCTCTTTGATCAGGGCTCGCTTCGCATCCAGGGTTGGGTTGTCGCGCCGCAGTCCGGCATTCGCGTGGCGCATCAGGTAGAGGTTCATAAGTACTTTCTTACAAGATGGTTAGCAAAATTGCCCAGTCCAGTTAGAGGCAATTTTAACACGAATGTAACAATTCCTCACCGCATCCAATCATGTTCTCCGCTGGCTGCCCGGCGGTCATTGGGCGCGCCACAGTTCGCTCACCAGCAGGCGGCCGACCATGCCGTGGTGTCTTGCGCCGAGGATGTGCTTGATCTTGCGGTGGGTCTTGGTTTCGTCGCTGCCGTATTGCACCAGATCGATGTCGGCGCCGCGCACCGCGAAGGGGTCCAGCACTTTTTCGAAGCGCCCCCCCGCGATGAATGTCTCGGTCGTGTCCGACATGCACAGGATTGTCACCCTGGCGCCAACCGGCACGTAAACGCCCTCGGGCTCGCCGTCCCAGACATCGGCGCCGCGATTCCCCAAAGCCGCAAAGCGCACGCCTTCGATTTCAACGTCCACCGTCCCGGTCGCCGGCACGATGCAGGTTTCGTAGCCCGGAACCCTGTATTC
>JAJXWS010000054.1 GCA_021781495.1 Acidobacteriota bacterium
CCGCCACCTCGTCCGCCGCGTTCAGGGCAATGCAGTGCGCGCCGCCCTTCTCCGCCGCCTCATAGGCCAGCCGCAGGCACGGAAACCGCACAAAATCAGGCGGCTCAAACTCCAGGTGCCGCAGCGACATCATGTCAAAGGTCAGCTGCGAGGCCGGCCGCTCCGGATACGCCAGCGCATACAGAATCGGCAGCCGCATATCCGTCACTGAAATCTGCGCCAGGATCGACCCGTCCACAAACTCCACCAGCGAGTGCACCGTAGACTGCGGATGCACCGTCACCCGCACCTGCGCCGGCGGCACGTCAAACAGCCTGCAGGCCTCGATAATCTCCAGCCCCTTGTTCAGCATCGTGGCGGAGTCAATCGTGATGCGTCGGCCCATTACCCACGTGGGATGCTTCAGGGCCTGCTCCGGGGTAATCTCCTCGAACTTCTCCAGAGGATACTGCCGGAACGGCCCCCCGGAGGCCGTCAGCCAGATCGTCTTCACCTCGCCATGCGTGCCCACGCGCATGCACTGGTGCACGGCGTTGTGTTCGCTGTCGATGGGCAGAATGGGCACCTTGCGCTCGCGCGCGGCGGCGGTCAGAATCTCGCCGGCGGCCACCATGCATTCCTTGTTGGCCAGCCCCACGGGCTTCCCCGCCAGAATCGCCGCATGGGTCGCCTCAAGTCCGGCAACGCCCACAATGGCCGACACCACAAAATCGGCCTCCGGCAGCGTCGAGCAGGCCACCGTTCCCTGCGAGCCGTGGACCACGTCCACGCCCGTCACCCCGGCCTGCCGCAGCCTTTGCGCCAGATCCCCGGCCAGCTCTTCCGTGGCCATCGAGACCACCCGGGGCCGCCAGCAGACGGTCTGGGCAAAGGCCTCGTCCACATTCCGCCCAGCCGCCAGCGAGGCCACCGAGTAGCGGTCCGGAAACTGTTCCACTATAGAGAGAGTGCTTTGCCCGATAGAGCCCGTAGAGCCGAGAATCGCGAGTCGTTTCAAAGGAAATGCCAGGTCCGGGTTCTCACGGAACCCCTCTTGAAATCTTCGTGCGTCAACCACTTGTAGCCGCTAGTGGATAACCTGAGCGTACCACAGCACCGGAGCCGCCAGCAGCAGCGCGTCAATGCGATCCAGCATGCCGCCATGGCCCGGCAACAGGTTGCCGGAGTCCTTCACGCCAGCCGACCGCTTCAGCGCCGACTCCGCCAGATCGCCCACCTGCGCCGCCACATTCACCACCGCAGCCAGCAGCAGCCAGTACCACCACGGCGAGTCCACAAACGACAGCCGCGCGGAATCCCAGTGGGCCAGCAGCGCAGCCAGCCCCAGCAGAACCCCGGCCACCGCCACGCTGCCTGCCACCGATCCCGCCGAGCCCATCCACGTCTTGTTCGGGCTCAGCGCGGGCGCCAGCTTCCGCCTGCCCCACATCCGGCCCACGTACAGCGCGGCAATGTCGCCCGCCCACACCACGCACAGCAAAAACGTCACCAGCGATGGCCCGTTCGACTGCTCCCGCAGCATCGGCACCGTCATCAGCGTGAATCCCACATAGAACAGCGCGAAGATCGAAGACGCCGCATCTGCCAGCACCCGCTCCACCGGGGTGCGAAAGGTGCAATACGCAATCAGGCCAACGCACAGTATCCCCAGGATGGATGTGGTCTGGTCGGGCCACTCATAGTTGCCCGCAAACAGCATCGCAATCGCCACCAGCACCGCAATCCGCGGCGGCTTGGCGGCGCACCGCTCGGCCAATCCCAGAAACTCCCACGCGGCCATCATCGCCACTGCGGCCACCGCCAGCGTGATCAGCCATTTGGGCGCAAGAAACACCAGCACCAGCACCACCGGCGCCAGAATCAGAGCAGTCAGTACGCGTTTCATTCAGGGTTGAGCATACACCGCCGGAGGCCATTCAAGGGACTGCCTCCGTCTCAGCGGTCTCTTATCCGGCCACAATCCGCATGCGCTCGGGGTCTTCCTCCACCTCGCCGCAGCTCTCGCCAATGCCGCCAAACCGCCGCTCCCGCCGCTGGAAATCGGCAATCGCCTCCAGCAGATGAATCCCGCGAAAGTCCGGCCACAGCCGCTCGGTGACAAAGATCTCCGTGTACGCAATCTGCCACAGCAGAAAGTTGGAGATGCGCATCTCGCCCGACGTGCGAATCAGCAGATCCGGGTCCGGCATATGCGCCGTGTACAGGTGCCGATGGATATCTTCCTCGCAGATGTGGCTCGGCGGAATGTTCTTCTGCTGCATCTCCGCGGCCAGCCCGCGAAACGCATCCACCATCTCCGACCGCCCGCCGTAGTTCAGCGCCAGGGTAAGCGTGGTGCCCGTGTTGCGAGCCGTCGTCTCCTCAGCCCAGCGCATCTTGTCCTGCACCTCGGGCGGCAGGTCATGCGTGCGGCCGATGTACCGGATGCGCACGTTGTTGTCCATCATGCGCTGCACGTTGCTCTCCAGGTAGCTTTTCAGAAGACGCATCAGGAAGTTGACCTCTGCGCGAGGCCGGCGCAGATTGTTCTCCAGCGAAAAGGCGTACAGCGTCAGCCACGGCAGCCCGATGCGCGATGCCGTCTCCGTCACCAGCTGCACGCTTTTGGCGCCCTGCTGGTGGCCCAGGAAGCGCTTCAGCGAGCGACGCCCCGCCCACCGCCCGTTGCCATCCATGATGATGGCCACGTGCTCCGGCAGTTGCTCGGGCTTCAGCGTCGCGTAGACGGCACGTTCCTCTGCGGTAAGTTCATGAATACGCAGCGTGCCAGAAGGTTGCAAGGGAGTGGCCTCTTGTGTGCTTTTGCGGCTTCCCGGCCGGCGCGCGGGAAGCATCCATACAGTATGCGGTCTGGGCGCGATCTCCGCAAAACGGGCGGCTCATCCCTCACACAGAACATCCCTACCCCCGGCGGCCCGGGGATAAGTGGCGGCACCATCGAACCTAGCACATGCGCCCAGCCGTCGCAAAGACTTCCGGCACAGGCGCGGGCCTCCCCTGTTACGCAGTCCGCCGCTTGCCCATCGACAGGTCCCGCACCGACCCGTAAAACAGCGTGCGGTGCAGCGAGTCCAGCTGCGGCAGCAGCGCCGCAATCTCGGCCAGAAAGGGGTCGGCCAGGATGGCAGCCACGGCCTCATCGCGCCGGCTGCGCGCATCGCGCACCAGCTGGCACACGTCCACCTCCAGCGCATCGGCCAGCCGCTCCAGCGAACCCAGCGTCGGGATCGCCTTGCCGTTCTCGATCTTCGAGATGTACGTGCGGGGCACCTGCATACGGCTGGCAAGCTGCCGCTGGCTCAGGTGACGCGCCTTGCGAATCTCGCGCACCTGCGCCGCCACCTGCAACCCCGCCTCGGCGGCGGTCGTTACCGGCTGGGCCGCTACCAGTTGTGGGGCTAAGGGAGCAGGCTCCTCGCTATCAAGGGGCCTTCGGCACTTCCTGCAGAGAGAGTTGCTGGTCCTGTACTGCACCAGGCTGCAAAAGTCGCAGCGTACAACCTCTCGCGCTTCCACGCTGACAAGAGTGGTGGCCATATTTTGTTCGCGGAGTGCCAGAGCTGCATCTCCGAGGTGCTTCTCAGCACCACGATACTGGTTACTTTGGCGGGGAGGAACCATAATTGTCAAGTAGAAACTTAGGGTCAACCCAAAGTTTCTCCCATAATACCCCGCAAAACCCGAAAAATCACGAACCAAATGCAGCAACAGTTAGACTGAAACATCATGAGCCCCGACCCGCAATATGGACGCAATGCCGCCTGGAGCCTGCTGACCCAGTGGACCCAGAGCGAAAATCTTCGCAAGCACGCCCTTGCCGTCGAGGTCTGCGTCACCGCCTGCAGCGAGGCCGAGGCCGACCGCCTCGGGCTGGCCGGGGACGAGCGCGCGGCCTTCCTCCAGCTCTACACCACCACCGCCCTGCTCCACGACTTCGACTACGAGCGCCATCCCACGCCCGAAGAGCATCCCTTCGTCGGCGTCCGCGAGCTGGAGCGGCAGGGCTGGCCGCAGGAGCTGCGCACCGCCATCCTCGGCCACGCGCAATACTCCGGCGTGCCCCGCGTCACCCACCTCGACAAGGCCCTCTTTGCCTGCGATGAGCTGGCCGGATTCCTGACCGCCTGCGCGCTCGTCAAGCCCACCCGGTCCATCGCCGACGTGGAGGTCGCCGGAGTCCGCAAAAAGATGAAGGACAAAGCCTTCGCCCGGGGCGTCAACCGCGACGATGTGATCCAGGGCGCGGCCGAGCTGGGCGTGGACCTCGACGCGCACATCGCCTTCTGCCTTCGCGCCATGCAGAAGCGTGCCGCCGAGCTGGGCCTCTGACGACATCCCGCCGCGTCCCGCAGCGCCGAATACATCCCTCCTGCGCGGCCTTCCGCCGTGGTTTTGCGCTAGGATAAGCACGTTGTGACCTCCAGCTCCTCCGCGACTGCGAACCGAGGCCTCCATGACCCGCTTTGATCACATCCTCTTTGCGTCTGATAACAGCGTAGCCACCATCACCCTCCATCGCCCTGACAAGCGCAACGCCCTCACGCCCGAGCTCATGGACGAGCTGGCCATCGCTCTCGCCGAGGCGGAGAAAGGCCCGTGCGGCGTCGTCATCCTCACCGGATCAGGTCCTGCCTTCTGCTCCGGGCTGGACATGGAGCGCCTGGAGACCACCTCTGCCCGCACGCCCGAGCAGAACCGCCGCGACTCCGAAAACATGGCCCGCATCCTCCGCGCGCTTTACGAGTTTCCCAAGCCGGTCATTGCCGCCGTCAACGGCCCCGCCATCGCCGGCGGCATGGGCCTGGCCACCATCCCCGACTTCACCCTCGCCGTGCCCGAGGCCAAGTTCGGCTACACCGAGGTGCGCGTGGGCTACGTCCCGGCCATTGAGGCGTCGTTTCTGCTGCGTCAGGTGGGCGAAAAGCATACCCGTGATCTGCTGCTCACCGGCCGCCTGCTCAAGGCGCACGAAGCGCAGCAGCTCGGCCTGGTCACGCAGATTGTCCCCCCGGACGAGCTGATGCGCACCGCGCAGGCCCTCGCCCAGTCGCTGCTGCTCAACAGTCCCCAGGCCATGCAGGCGGTCAAACGCCTGCTCGCCCGCCACGCCAGCCGCCGGCTGGACGCGGAACTGGAGGATGCCATCGAGGCCAACGCCCAGCAGCGCTCCACTGAGGATTTCAAGGAGGGCGTGCAGGCCTTCCTGCACCGCCGCCGCGCCGACTGGCCCAGCCAGCGCACCCCGGAGTAGCCCGGCCGCTCGTCACACTCCTCCGCCCGCTCTCATCCGCAGGTGATTCGCATCACCGCGTCTGCATCCAACCGGTTGAGATTCTTGAATGGATCGCCTAAAAGGAAAATTCATGAAAAATCTGGCAGTTTTGACAAGCGGAGGAGATGCGCCCGGCATGAACGCCGCCATCCGTGCAGCCGTGCGCACCGGGCTTTCCCACGGAGTCAGCATGTGGGGTGTGTATCAAGGTTACTCGGGCCTGATCGAGGGCAACTTCAAGCGCCTCGGCGCGCGCGATGTCGGCAGCATCATCCAGCGCGGCGGCACCGTTCTGGGCTCGGCACGCTGCGCGGAGTTCCACACCGAGGAGGGCCGCGAGCTGGCCCTGCGCAGGCTGCGCGGCGCCGGCATCGAGGGCCTCATCGTCATCGGCGGCAACGGCTCGCAGACCGGCGCCGAAGCCCTGCACAGCATGGGCTTCCCCGTGGTCGGCGTGGCCTCCACCATTGACAACGACCTCTACGGATCTGACATCACCATCGGCGTCGACACCGCCCTCAATGTCGCGCTCAACGCCATCGACAACCTGAAGGTGACCGCCTCCTCCCACAGCCGCGCCCTGCTCGTCGAGGTCATGGGACGCAAGTGCGGCTACCTGGCGCTCATGTCGGGCATCGCCGGCGGCGCCGAGGCCATCGTGCTGCCCGAGGTCGAAACCGCGCCCGAGCAGTTGGCCGAGCGCATCCAGAACGTCTACGAGCGCGGCAAGCCCCACGCCATCGTCGTGGTGGCCGAGGGCGCAACCTACAACGCCGAAGGGCTCTGCCAGTACTTCCGCGAGCACAACCTGCTCAGCGGCTATGAGTTCCGTTCCACCGTGCTCGGCTACGTGCAGCGCGGCGCCGCACCCACCTGCGCCGACCGCCTGCTCGGCACGCGGCTGGGCTCGGCGGCCGCCGAGCAGATCATCGCTGGAAATCAGGGTGTGCTCGTCGGCATCACGCAGGGCGAGTTAAGCACAACGCCGCTTGACGTGGTCGTAAAGGGCAAAAAGCCCCTGCCGGCATGGTTCCTGAAAGCCGCGGAGATGCTGGCGCGTTAGCCTGTATCTCCCGGCCCGCCGGGTCTGCGCTCAGGGCAGAGGATTCTTTGCCCTGAGCTCGGCCACAATCTCCGCAGCCGCCACCCGCGCCCGCTCCGCCTGGTCCGGCGGAAAGCTGATGGCGCCCACGCGCGCATGGCCGCCGCCGCCGTAGCGCTCGCACACCTGCGCCAGGTTCACCATCTTCGCCGGGTCCGCCTTCGTCCACGGGTTCGAGCCCACCGCCACCTTGGTCCGGAAGCTCGACTTCGACAACCCGATCGAGTACGTCGCGTTCGGGTGCAGATAGTACGGGATGAACTTGTTAAAGCCTTCCAGCAGGTGGTCGGTGATGTCGAAGAAGATCGTGCCGTCGCGCTCTTCGCTGCGCTCGCGGATCAGTTCGATGGCCTGCTGGTGCCGCTCCAGCAGCGGAGGCAGCAGCGTGGCCACAAACGGCTGCGCCAGCACCTCGCCCAGCGGCATCTCGGTCAGCAGCGGAATCAGCCTCGGAATAAACTCCGGGTCCTGCGTGGACTCGATGATCAGCGTCAGCTTCATCGCCGGAGCGGCCATCTCCACCGCCGCCTCGGGACTCTCGTAGAGCGCTCCGTCCACAATGTTGGCCCAGTAAATCATGTCCGCCACGGGCCCCGTGTTGAACCCGAAGCGGGTGGACGCGATATGCGCCAGAAAGCTTGTGCACGAGGTGTACTTGGGATCAAAGAACTTGCGGCCCGCGCACGCCGCATCCTGCTGGCAGGCCAGGAAGTGCTCGTGGTCCTGCGGCGTCAGAAAGGCGGACTGGTGATGATCGAACCACCACGTAATCTGCGGCGAAGCCGAATATTTGAAGTCGACAATGGCGTTCTCGTCGCCGGTGAACTCGCTCTCGTCAAACAGCGCGCCGGCGCGATGCACCAGCCCGTGATATTCATACGTTGCGTCGGCGGCAACGCACTCGCGATGGAATCGCGTAAACAGCGAGGCTGAGCAAGCTCCGTCAAAACATTTGTCGTGATAAAAGACGCGAACCCGCAAAACCCGTAGCTCCCTGCGTTCAAGTTGCAAAAAACCAAAACTTAAGCATCAAGGCAGGGGCCGATTGTGTCAAGGTGACAGCCCGATCCGTGTCGTCCCGCACGTCCATGTTCCGGCCCGGCCCCGCAACTTCGTGCTCCACTTCGGCCCGCGTTCAGTAGAATGCTCCCGACAGCCAAACTGCTTCCGTTCACAGGAGTTGCCATGGAGCCAGAGAACCCGCAACCAGTGTCGCCGTCTGCCCCGGACTTCCGCAGCCGAGACAATCCCGGCTGGCTCGCCCCCGACGACAGCGGCCCCGACATGGTCCCCTACCGTGGCCTGCGCTGGATCTTCATCGGTCCCGGCGGCCTGCGCGCCGGCTGGTCCGCGCTCCTGTTTCTCGTGCTCACCTTCGTCTTCCTTGTCCTGCTCAGCTCAGTTTCCACGCGCATCGTCAAAGCGCTTCACCTCCAGCTCGGCCAGTTCACCGCGGGCTCCACCATCCTGCAGGAGGGCCTGTTCTTCCTCGCATTGCTCGGCGCGGCCGCCGTCGTCGCCGCCCTTGAGCGGCGCCGCATCCTCGACTACAACCTCACCGGCCCGCGCCGTCTGCCGCGCTTCTTCACCGGACTCCTCGCCGGATTCCTCGCGCTCTCTGTCCTGGTGGGCGCCATGGCCCAGGGCGGCTGGCTGCGCTTCGGTCCCGCGTCCCTCAGCGGAGCGCAAATCCTCCACTTCGCCGCTCTCTGGGCCATCGCCTTCCTGCTCGTCGGTCTCTGTGAGGAGGGCAGCTTCCGCTGCTTTCTGCAGTCCACGTTCACCCGTGGCCTCAACCTCGGCTGGTCGCTCGCCGTCGTCGGAGCCGTCTGCCTCTTCTGCCTCCTGAACCCCAAAGTCAACGGAGCCGCAGGCGTCTATGCCATGGCCCTGCTCGGGCTTGTCCCCATCCTCGTCCTTCACCGCCGGCGCGCGCCGGGCTCAGGCTTCTGGCAGGCCGCCTGGGTCTCCTCCACCATCTTCGGTTTCATCCACACCGGCAACACCGGCGAGTCCTGGATCGGCATCTTTGCCGCCGCCTTCATCGGCTTTGTCTTCTGCGTCAGCATCCGCGTCACCGGCTCCGCGTGGTGGGCCATCGGCTGCCACGCCTCCTGGGACTGGGCCGAGACCTACTTCTACGGCACCGCCGACAGCGGCCTCGCGCCGCGCGGACACTACCTGACCACCAGCCCCGCCGGCAACGCTCTGCTCAGCGGCGGCGCCAGCGGCCCGGAGGGCAGCCTGCTCGTGCTGCCCGTCATCCTGCTGCTGCTCCTCGCCCTGCTCGTCCTCTACGCGCGCAGGCAACCCGTCGCTCCCGCTCTGCCGCAGCAAACGCCCGCGATCTGATGCCGCCGCCCAGCGAATCCCACATGGAATCCCCTGCCCGGGGCGGTATTCTGTTCCATGACGATGGCCGACTCTGACAGCGTAGCTCCAACGACCACATCTTCCTTCGCATCTCGCAAACGCCGCTGGCCGCGCATCCTTGCATGGTCCTGCGGCGGTCTTGTCCTCGTGGCGCTGCTCGCCGGAGCGGCAGGCCTCCTCTGGCTCCGCGCCATCACCCAGGCCGCGCTGCCCGCGCTCGACGGCGACCTGCGCATCTCCGGCCTCTCCGCGCCCGTCACCGTCCGCCGAGACGCGCACGGCGTTCCGCACATCCAGGCCGCCAGCCAGCAGGATCTCTTCCTCGCCCAGGGCTACGTCACCGCGCAGGACCGCCTGTGGCAGATGGACCTGCTCCGCCGCAACGCCAACGGCGATCTGGCGGAGATCCTCGGCCCGTCGCTTGTAAAGCACGACCGCGCTCAGCGTGTCTTCCAGTTCCGCCGCACCGCCCAGCATCTCTACGCAAACCTGCCCGCGGACGAGCGCGCGCGCCTGGACGACTACGCCCGCGGCGTGAACCTCTTCCTCGCGCAGCACCCGGACGCGCTGCCGCCCGAGTTCCGCATCCTGCACTATCGTCCCGAGCCGTGGACCGGCACCGACTCCCTCAGCATCCTCGCCATGATGGTGGAGACCCTCGACACCCACTGGGACGTCAAGCTGGCACGCGAGCAGATCGCCGCCCGCCTCCACAATCCCCGCCTGGAGTCCGATCTCTACCCCGTAGGCTCCTGGCGCGACCGCCCCCCCACCGGCGAACTCCTCGACCTCAGCAAGCCCCACCCTGATCCCGTTCCCGCGCCCGACGACGAAGAGGACGACCGCAGCGAGGCTGGCACGGCCCCGCGGCAGGACTATCTCCAGTTGCGCTCGCTTCTCGGCCTGCCCGCCTGCACCGGCTGCACCCCCGGTTCCAACAACTGGGTCATCGCCGGCCAGCACACAGCCAGCGGCAAGCCCCTGCTCGCCAATGACATGCACCTGGACCTCTCCGTGCCCAACATCTGGTACATGGCCGACCTCCAGGCGCCCGGCTTCCACGCCACCGGCGTCACCCTCCCCGGAGACCCCTACGTCGTCGCCGGACACAACGAGCACGTCGCCTGGGGCTTCACCGCGCTCTATGCCGATGTGCAGGACCTCTACGTCGAAAAGCTCGACGGCAAGGGCAACTACCAGGCCGCCGACGGCTCATGGCAACCCCTCGCCATCGATCACGAGGTCATCCACGTGCGCGGTGGCAAAGACGTCTCCCTCGATGTGCAGTCCACCGCGCATGGCCCCATTCTCACCCCAATCCTGAACAAAGAGAACCGGCCCATCTCCCTGCGCTGGACGCTCTACGATCCCTCGCTCAACACGCTGCCCATCTACGGCCTGAATGTAGCGTCCAACTGGACCGAATTCTCCGCCGCCCTCGCGCAGTGGAGCTGGCCCACCCTCAACGTCGTCTACTCTGACGATCAGGGCCACATCGCTTACCACGCCATCGGACGCGTTCCGCTCCGTCCCGCAGGCCTCGTCGGCGTGCCCATCCAGGACAACGCGCATGAGTGGCAGGGCTACATCGCCTTTGATGATCTGCCCAGCGCCGTCGATCCACCCGCCGGCTTTCTGGCCACAGCCAACGCCCGCGTCACCACCAGCAAAACGCCGCATCCCCTTTCGCTGGAGTGGGTGGACCCCTACCGCATCGAGCGCATTTACAAGGCTCTCCAGGGCCGCGAGATGCTCCGCGCGCAGGACATGCTCGCCGTGCAGACCGACATCTACAGCGAAGTGGATCAGGAACTGGCCCATCGCTTTGCCTACGCCATCGACCACGCCGACGGATCCGATGAGCGCCTGCGCAACGCCGCCGACCTGATGCGCCGCTGGGACGGCCGCCTCACCGTTGACTCCCCGGCCGCCTCGCTCGTCACCCAGACCCGAAAGGCGCTCTGGCCCATGCTGCTGGAGCCCAGACTCGGCAAGGATCTCGCCGCCCAGTACCACTGGTCCGAGTCCAACTTCGCCGAGGAAGAGATCGTCATGAACGCCAAGGCCGACTGGCTGCCCCCCGGCTACAAAGACTGGGACACCCTGCTCGCCGCCGCCGTCCGCAACGGCATGCAGCAGGCCAAGGCCCCGGCCGATATCAGCCGCTGGACCTACGGCAGTTGGCACGTCATCGACCTCGAGCATCCCCTGGCCCCCATCCTGCCCTTCCTGCGCCGCTTCACCGGCACCGGACCGCAGCCCCTCAGCGGAGACACCACCACCGTCAAGCAGGTCGGCCGCTCCTTCGGTCCCTCGCAGCGCTTCACCATGGATTGGAGCAACATCGACGGATCCACTGAGGACATCGTGCTCGGCGAGAGCGGCAACCCGTTCAGCCTCTACTTCCGCGACCAGTGGATGGACTGGTACAACGGCACCACCTTCCCGCTTCCCTTCACGCCCGCCGCCGTTGCGGCCCAAACCCGCCATACCCTGCGCCTGCTGCCATGAGCCTGCCGCCGGTGCACTCCCAGGAGCCGAGCCCCGGCGCCTCGCCCGCGCCGGTTCCTTCGGATCGCCTGCGCCGCCTCGCCGGCCCGGCCATCGTCGTCTTCGTCGCCGCGCTGGCCTGTGTGCCGCAGCTCGTGCAGGGCACCTCCTGCGGCCACGACTTCGACTTCCATCTCGCCACCTGGTTCGACGCGCTCGCCAGTTGGCGCCACGGCATCCCTTATCCCCACTGGGCCGCCAGCTCTAACTTCGGCGCCGGTGAGCCGCGCTTTGTCTTCTATCCGCCCATCTCGTGGATGCTCGGCGCAGCCCTCGGCCTGCTCCTGCCGTGGCAACTGGTTCCCATCGTCCTCACCTTTCTGTCGCTGGCCGCCATCGGCCTGGCCTCGCGCGCCCTCGCGCGCCTCGTGCTGCCGCCCGGCCCGGCAACCCTGGCCGGATGCGTAGCGCTCGCCTCCGGCTATGCCCTCTTCAACGCCTACACCCGCTCCGCCTTCGGCGAGATGACGGGCAGCTTCGCCATTCCCTTGGTTCTGCTCTTCCTCTTGCGCGACCGCCATCCCTCCGCCCCGCTGCTGCGCCGAGCCCTCGACGGCTCTGCCGTGCCCTTGGCCCTCGCCATCGCCGCCACGTGGCTCTCGGACGTGCCCCTCGGCGTCCTCGCCTGTTATCTGCTGGCGGCCATGGCGCTCGCCGCGGCCATCCTCTGGCATTCCTGGGCTCCCGTGCTCCGCGCCGCCGTCTCCACCGCCGTGGGCCTCGGACTCACCGCCCTCTATCTCGTTCCCGCCGTCGTCCAGCAGCGCTGGATCGACGTCCAGCAGGTCACCGACGACCCCACCCTCAAAGTGGAAAACAGCTGGATCTTCGCCCGGCACGCAAATCCGCTGCTCGCCTTCCACGACTCCGTGCTCAAAAGCGTCTCCCGTCTGGGCCTTTGCATGGTCCTCGTGGCCCTTGCCGCGGTCTACGTCTGCTGGAGGCGCAAAACCCTCCCCGGCCCGCGCCGCCTCTGGATTCCCCTCGCCTGCATCGCGCCCGTGGTGCTCCTTCTGCAGTTGCCCATCTCGCTGCCCATCTGGGCACTCTTGCCCAAGCTGCGCTACGTGCAATTTCCCTGGCGCTGGCTGGTCGCTGTCCAGGCTCCCATGGGCATCTTCTTCGCCGCCGCGCTCTGGCCCACAGGAATCACCACCCGCTGGCGCCGCATCGCCGCCCTTGCCAGCTGCGTACTCTTCTTCGCCGTCAGCGCGCGCATGGTCACCCGTACCTTCGTCTCGGAGTGCGCCCCCAACGAAGCCGTTCCCGGCATGTTCTCCTTCTTTCGCTCCGGTCTCGGCTTCGCCGGCGCCTATGAGTACGAGCCCCCCGGCGCCGATGATGAGCTCGTCGCCATGCATCTGCCGTTCGCCTGCCTCAGCCCGGACCCGCGCCTCCCCCTCGGCCGGCTGTCGCCCGGCGCAGAGGCCCCCGCCTGGTCTCCGGCGCAAGGCTCCTGCCAGGCGACGTATGATGCCGCCCAGCCGTCCTCCCCCGAGCAGCTGCGCCTGCAGGCCGTCACGCCCCGCGCCGGATACCTCATCCTCCGCCTGCTTCGCTACCCCGCATGGCAAATCCGCGTCAACGGCCAGCTCAGCCCTGTCGCGCTCCTGCCCCAGCGCGACGACGGCCTCGTCGCCGTCCCGGTCCCGCAGGGTCCCGTCACCCTCACCGCCCGCTGGACCACCACCCGCGACAGCCTCATCGGCCGCTGGCTCAGCACCCTGGCCATCATGCTGCTCGTGGCCCTGTGGTTTCTTGAGCGTAAGCAAGCGCAGGCTCATTTATCATGAACGTATGCCGACGGATGTAAAGACCCTGATCCAGGAAGGCGCCGAGCTCACGGACCGCGCGCTCGAGGAACTCCTTCCCAGCGCCGACACCGTGCCCGCCTCCATCCACGGCGCCATGCGCCACTCCACCTTCGCCGGCGGCAAGCGCCTGCGTCCCGTGCTGGCCATGCAAGCCGCCGCCACCATCGCCGGAGCCGTCCCTCCCGGCATCGCGCGCCTCGGCGCGGCATTGGAGATGCTCCACACCTACTCGCTCATCCACGACGACCTGCCCGCGCTCGACAACGACGACCTGCGCCGCGGCAAGCCCACCTGCCACGTCGCCTTTGGAGAAGCCATCGCCATCCTCGCCGGAGACGCCCTTCAGACCCGCGCCTTTGAAGTGCTCGCCGGGCTCGACTGCCCGCCGGCGGCCACCGTGCAGATCATCGGCCTCATCGCCAACGCCGTAGGCACCGTCGAAGGCATGATTGGCGGCCAGGTGCTCGACATCGAGAGCGAGGGCCGCAAGCCCACGCCGGAGCTGGTCGAGGCCATCCATCGCGCCAAAACCGGCGCGCTCATCCGCGTCGCCGTGGTGGCGGGCGGCCTCTACGCCGGAGCCGCCCCCGAGGATGTGGCTCGCCTCGACACCTTCGGCCGCAAGGCCGGCCTCGCCTTCCAGATCGTGGACGATGTGCTCGACATGACCGTGGACTCCGCCCAGCTCGGCAAGACCGCCGGTAAGGATCAGGCCACGGAAAAGGCCACCTGGCCCGCTGTCTTCGGCATCGAACAAAGCCAGCGCGACGCCGCCAGCCTCATTGAAGAGGCCTTTGCAGCGCTCGCACCCTACGGCAGCAAGGCCGACGGCCTCAAATCCGTCGCCCGCTTCCTCGTCGAGCGGAAAAACTAGGCATGCTCTCGGAAAACAACATTCTCGACGCCCTGCGCGACTGCTTCGATCCCGAGGTCAAGCTGAACCTCGTCGATCTCGGCCTCATCTACGGCGTCGCCACCGGCCCCGATCCCGGGTCCACCCCGGCGTGGCCGCGCCAGTGGGTCAAGGTCACCATGACCCTCACCACCCAGTTCTGCCCCGCCTCCGGCCTCATCTTTGAGCAGGTGCACAACCGCCTCGCCGGCATACCCGACATCAGCAAGGTGGAAGTGGACCTCGTATGGGAGCCGAAGTGGACCCCGCATCGCATCAGCGAAGCGGGCCGCCGTCAGCTCGGGCTCTGAACCGCCGTGTCCGCCGGGGCAGTCTGCTTTTCCGCCGCCGCGGCAGCCTTGCCCAGCGCCACCCGCAGAGATTCGCGCTTGGCGGCGATATCGCTCACCGCGCCCTGCACCTTCCCGATCATCTCCTGGATCTGGTCCACGTAGCCGGGCACCTGCTTCCACAGCGCACGCAGCGTATCCTGCTGGTCCAGCATGGCCAGCGCTGTGCCAGAAGCGGCTGCCACCACGGCGGCCTTGCGCTGCCCGGTCAGCAGCAGCAGTCCACTCGCAATCAGCGTGCTTCCAGCGGCGATCTTCACCCAGTCCAGCTCTTCTTCCCGCGCTGGTGCCGGGGCTGGCTGCGGAGTGGTCAACGGTCTTAGAACTGGCACACGGCCCATGGAAGCCTCCTAGTCGAGTGGGGCGCGCCCGCAGATCCTGCGGGGCGGAAGTTAACAGCAAAACAATACGCGTATCCTAGCGGAACCACACACTCCACGGCGACCGCCCTGCAACCTTCGAGGGAGCGGGCCGCGAGCCTTCAATCCAGATCAAACTCGCGCAGCGGCTTGCCCTCGGGGGCGTCCTTGGCCTTGCGCAGCGCCTCGGCAAACTTCTTTTCCAGCAGGTCTGACTTGTTCTTCTCCGCCTCCACTGACTGCCGGAAGATCGACTCCTTGCGCTCGTCATGCTCGCGCATGGCCTGGGCCGCCGTCGCCAGGTCCTCGAACGTGCGCTTGCGCGGCGCGGGCGTATGGCTCACCACCGCCCCTGTCGCCGCGTCAATCTTCAGCATCGCTCCGCAGTCCGGGCAGGCAACCTCAATCATCTTGTCTTTCGATTTCGCCATGACTCTTCGATTGTAGGCGCATCGGCGGCCTGCTGCACAAGTGCTCTCGCCTACGGCTTCGCCTCCGCCGGGTGCACCCGCAGAATCACGCGCTTGTACGTGGTCAGCCGCGGCGATCCGTCATCCGTCACCGCCAGAATCACGTGCGCCGTGCCCGATCCCTTGCACGGAATAACCGGCAGCCACGGCGCCTGGCACACTGAGTCCACATGCACCGTCACGCGCGCTGTCTCCGCATCGGTCAGCGTCACGGCCGAGCGGTTCCCGTCCGCCCCGCCCGCCTCAGCATACTGGAACCACTGATACGTAAGCTTGTTGCCATCGGGATCGCTGCTCTGGCTCGCATCCAGCACAACCGAACTGCCCACCGCCGCGTCCATCTCCAGCGGCGCCGTCCCTGCCTGCCCGTTCACCACCACCACCGGGTTGTGGTTGGAGTGCGCAAAATCCGCCACCGTCCACGTCATCCGCGCGGCAAAGTCATTCTGAAACGCATCCCGCCAGCGCCAGATCGTCGCCTGGTCCGACACATGCATCCAGCCGTCCGCGCCCATCACCGCGTCTTGCGAGGTCGCCCGCCGAAACTCGTCGCCGCCCTGCGTCCAGATAGGATGCGATTCACCATAGGGCTGCCGGTACACATAGCGGCCTCCCCAACCGCCCCAGTCCGGCCTGCGATACGCATTCAACCCGTTATCAATCAGCCCCAGGAACGACGGCGTATCGCCCTCCATAATGAACATGAACCGCGGATAGAACTTGCCCAGAGGCCCCTTGCTGCGAATGTTTGCATCCAGCCACTCGTTCGTCACTTCTCTGCGGTCCGCGCCCTCGCCGTTGCGGTAGTAGCGGTCGCCGCTGATCCCCGTCCACGTGGCATACACATACTCTCCGCTGTCCGGCGAAGAAGGCTCAACAATGTAGAACAGTCCCGGAAACTCCCGCCGGATCCACGGCCCCGCATCATCCTGGTCGCTGATGGAGTAAACCCGCAGCCTGCTGACAAACCGTGCCACCTGCTCCGGCGTCCGCGTCGCGCGCACGTCCATCAGCGCCTGCGCCAGTGTGTTCGCTCCGCCCCAGATGCAGATCCACAGCGGGCGGCTGTCGTCCCTGTCCGCTGCGGCAATAATCGCCCGCGACCCGTCCGACGATTTGCCCGCGCCCGTCGCCGCCATGCCATAGGCCGGCTGGCCGCTGTGGATGCGCTTCTCCAGCTCGCCTGCCTCCGGCCACCCCTGCGCATTCTGCATCAGGTTGGGACGCGCCTGCCCATACGCCTGCACAATCGCATGCATCGTCTCCGGATGCGTGGCAGCCCTCTGCCACGTCGAGGTCGCCGCAATCATCGCCTCCAAGTCGAGTTCGTTGGAGTACACCATCAGCCGCACAAACGACATCTGGTCGTCCGGCTCGTTGCCAATATCGCTGATAATCACCACCCGCGGCTTGCCCGTAAAGTCATCCACGTGCGTCGGCGGCAGTCCTTGCCCCGGCAGCACGCTCGCCGCCAGCGCCGCCAGCGCCAGCACTCCAGCATTCCTCAACCGGCTCATCGCTCGACCCTCTCTTCTTCCCGCGAAAAACGGACACTCCATTCTGCGGCACGCACTCCGCCCCGCGCCACCCGGCTCGCGTTTTCTCGTGCGCCTGCATACGCAAAAAGGCCCTGCGCTTAGCAGGGCCTCTTTTTGGTTTCGTTGGTTCGTGTGCGATCAGTGCTTCGCTGCCGCCGTGGCAATCTTGGCTTCCGCTTCGGCAATCATGCGCAGAGCCTCGTTGTAGGTCTCCTCGCTCTCGCCCGCTTCCTTCCACAGTTGCAATCCGCGGTCCAGCTGATCCTCGGCGCGCGCCACGTCGATCTCCTCGGGCCGCAGCGCGTCATAAGCCAGAATCGTTACGCGATCCGGCAGCACCTCCGCAAAGCCCCAGCTCACGTTGTACACCTCGGCATCGGGCGATTCGGGATTCAGGGTCACGTCGCCCGCGCCCAGCTCCGCCACCAGCGGCGCGTGTCCGTACAGCGCCTCCAGATAGCCCGACTTGGACGGCAGTTGCACCGATGTCGCCCGGCTCTCGATCAGCGTGCGCTCCGGCGTCACCAGCCTCACCTGCAGTTGATTTGTCGCTTCTGCCATACGTTCCTCTCAGCTGGCGGCCACGGCGCCTGTTGCCCGCGGCCATCCGCTGATCCTGTTGCTTACGCCGACGCCTTCAGCTTCTCGGCCGTTTCCAGCACTTCCTCAATCGAGCCCTTCATGTAGAAGGCCTGCTCCGGGATATTGTCGTACTTGCCTTCGATGATGCCCTTGAAGCTCCGCACCGTGTCCGCAATCTTCACATAGCGGCCCTGGATGCCCGTGAACTGCTCGGCCACGTGGAACGGCTGCGACAGGAATTTCTGCACCTTGCGGGCGCGCGCCACCGTCAGCTTGTCTTCCTCTGACAGTTCGTCGATACCCAGAATGGCGATGATGTCCTGCAGGTCCTTGTAGCGCTGCAGAATGCGCTTCACGCCCTGCGCCACGTCATAGTGCTCCTGGCCCACCACGCGCGCCGCGAGGATGCGGGACGTGGACGCCAGCGGGTCAACGGCCGGATAAATGCCCAGCTCCGACAGCGGACGGCTCAACACCGTGGTCGCGTCCAGGTGGGCAAACGTCGTCGCCGGCGCCGGATCGGTCAAGTCGTCGGCAGGCACATACACCGCCTGCACGCTCGTCACCGAGCCCTTGCTCGTCGAGGTGATGCGCTCCTGCAGCTCGCCCATCTCCGTGGCCAGGTTCGGCTGGTAGCCCACGGCGGAAGGCATGCGGCCCAGCAGCGTTGAAACCTCAGAGCCGGCCTGCGTAAAGCGGAAGATGTTGTCCACAAAAAGCAGCGTGTCGGCGCCCTCTTCGTCGCGGAAGTGCTCGGCCACCGTCAGCCCCGTCAGCGCCACGCGCAGGCGCGCACCCGGCGGCTCCGTCATCTGGCCGTACACCAGCGCGCACTTTGAGGCAGCCCAGTCGCCCGGCTTGATCACGCCCGACTCGCTCATCTCCAGCCACAGGTCGTTGCCCTCGCGCGTGCGCTCGCCCACGCCGGCAAATACCGAGTAGCCGCCGTGGTTCTTCGCCACGTTGTTGATGAGCTCCATGATGACGACCGTCTTGCCCACGCCCGCGCCGCCGAACAGGCCGATCTTGCCGCCCTTCAAAAACGGCTGGATCAGGTCAATGACCTTGATGCCCGTCTCAAACATCTCCTCGCGCGTCGACTGCTCGTCAAACAACGGCGCCGGACGATGAATCGGCTTCCGCAGCTTTTCGCCCACCGGGCCCAGTTCGTCCACCGGCTCGCCAATCACGTTGATCACGCGACCCAGCGTCTCCTTGCCCACCGGCACGCGGATCGGGCCGCCCAGATCGATGGCCTTCATCCCGCGGACCATGCCGTCCGTCGCTTCCATGGCCACGGTGCGCACGCGGCCCTCGCCCAGGTGCTGCTGCACCTCAAGAATCACGTTGATGGGCGCGGGCACCTTGAAGCCCTCGCTGGTCACGCGCAATGCCTGGTAGATCGGCGGCATTGCCGCTTCTTCAAACTGCACGTCCACGGCGGGACCGGAGATCTGAATTACCTTGCCGAAGTTCTCTGCCATAACTCTGCTTTCCTAAAGCGCGGCTGCGCCTGAAACAATCTCGATAATCTCCTTGGTAATGGCCGCCTGGCGCACGCGATTCATATGCAGCGTGAGCGCGTCGATCATATCCGAGGCATTGTTGGTTGCCGAATCCATCGCCGTCATGCGGGCCGCATGCTCCGCGGCCACTGACTCCGCCATCGCGTGATACAGCATCGACGACACATACTGCGGAATCAGTCCGGCAAACAGCTCCTCCGCCGGCTGCTCGTAGATGTAGTCCACCTCGGCGGTGCCGAACCGGCGCGCTTCCTCGTCCGCCTCGCTCGTGTCCGCCGGCTGCAGCTCGATGCCCACGCTGGTGGCGGCCTGCGCGGCGCGCTCCAGCTCTTCCGTCGTGAACTCGCGAATCCCCGCAATCCGCGGGCTGCCGATCTTGATCAGCGGCAGCAATTGCTCCACCACCAGCCGCTGCGAGATCACCGACTTGAACTCGTTGTAGACAATGTAGACCGCGTCAATCTCCTGATGGATATAGCGAGCAATAATGCTCTGCGCCAGCCCGAAGACCCGCCCGGAATCCAGCTTCTCCAGCATCCCCGTGTGGTCGCCCGTCACTTCCACCGGCGCCTTGCGCTCGCGCACCTTGTGCGTATGCCCGTCGGCGTCGGTCTTGTCCACATACACCGCTGCCGGATAGCGGCGGCGCATCTGGTCGCGTCCCTTGCGGCCCACCGCCTCAATGTCAATCTGCTTGTCCGGATTGGCCTCGATAAACTGCGAAGCCGTCTTCAGAATGTTCGCGTTGAAGGCGCCGGCAAACCCCTTGTCGCCGGAGATCACCACCAGCAGCACGCGGTCTTCCGGCCGCGTAATAAACAGCGGATGACGCAGGTTGCCCGTCTCGGGATCGAAGATCTCGATACGGCGCGTCAGCGACTCCAGCACGCTGGTAATCATCTTGGCGTAGGGCCGGGCCGCCAGCGCCCGCTCCTGCGCGCGGCGCAGCTTGGCCGCCGAGACCATCTTCATGGCCTTGGTGATCTGCCGCGTGTTCTTCACGCTGCGGATGCGCCGCCGGAGATCGAGGACATTTGCCATAGTTCGTTCTCAGTACCCTGTGGTCCGTTCGTGTTACGCCGTCGCCGCTGCCAGCTCCGCCGCAAAGCCCGCCTTGTACTCCTTGATGGCCGCATGCAGCTGGTTCCGCAGTTCATCATCCAGCGAGCGCTTCTTCGTCATCTCGTCCATCAGCGCCGCGTGTGCCGACTCAAAGTACCGGTACATGCCGTCCTCAAACGCGCGAATCTCCGCGACCTTCAGGTCGTCCAGGTAGCCCTGCGTACCCGCAAACAGCACCAACACCTGCTGCTGCCAGGTCAGCGGCTGGAACTGCGGCTGCTTCAGCAGCTCCGTCAGTCGCTGGCCGCGGTTCAGCTGCTTCTGCGTCAGCGGATCCAGGTCCGAGCCGAACTGCGCAAACGCCGCCAGCTCGCGATACTGCGCCAGGTCCAGCTTCAGCGTCGCGCCCACCTGCTTCACCGCCTTGATGGCCGCCGAGAAGCCCACGCGCGAGACCGAAAGACCCACGTTCACCGCCGGCCGCACGCCGGAGTTGAACAGGTCCGTCTCCAGGAAGATCTGCCCGTCCGTAATCGAAATTACGTTCGTCGGAATATACGCGGAGACGTCGCCCGCCTGCGTCTCGATGATCGGCAGAGCCGTCAGCGAGCCGCTGCCCTTCTCCTTGCTCAGCTTGGCCGAGCGCTCCAGCAGCCGCGAGTGCAGATAGAACACATCGCCCGGATACGCCTCGCGGCCCGGCGGACGCCGCAGCAGCAGCGAAATCTCGCGGTACGCCATCGCGTGCTTCGAAAGATCGTCGTAGATCACCAGCGCATGCCTGCCCGTGTCGCGGAAGTACTCGCCAATCGCCGTCGCCGCATACGGCGCCAGGTACAGCATTGGAGCCGGTTCAGACGCCGAGGCCGCCACCACGATCGTGTGCCCCATCGCGCCCGCTTCCGTCAGCGTCTGCACCACCTGCGCAATCGACGAGCGCTTCTGCCCGATGGCGCAGTAAATGCAGATCAGGTCGTTCTTGGCGTTGTTGATGATCGTGTCCAGCGCCACCGCCGTCTTGCCCGTCTGGCGGTCGCCAATGATCAGCTCGCGCTGTCCGCGACCAATCGGAATCATGGCGTCAATGGCCTTCAGACCCGTCGCCATCGGCTCGCGCACCGGCTGGCGGTCGATGATGCCAGGCGCCAGGCGCTCCACCGGCAGCGTGGTCGTCGCCGTAATCGGCCCGCGATCGTCAATCGGCGCTCCCAGCGCGTTCACCACGCGGCCAATCATGGCCTCGCCCACCGGCACGCTCAGAATCTTGCCCGTGCGCTTCACCTCGTCGCCTTCGCGAATCTCGGTGTAGTCGCCCAGGACCACCGCGCCCACCTGGTCTTCTTCCAGGCTCAGGGCCAGTCCCGCAATCCCATGCGGAAAGCTGAGCAGCTCGCCGGCCATCACCTTGTCCAGGCCATGGAGGCGCGCGATTCCGTCTCCGAGGGAGGTAATTGTCCCCACCTCGTCTACCTGAACCTTCGAGTCGTAGTTCGCGATCTGCTCGCGAAGAAGCTGTGTAATCTCGTCTGCCTTGATCTGAGCCATCTCTGCTCTTCCTATCCCTTAACTGGTCTGCGCCCCGTCGTCGTTTACCCCAACCACGGTTGCCGACTGCTTACTGCCGAAATCCCTGTCCTGCTATCCAAACTTCTCTGCCGCCGCTACCCGGCGACCAATGCATCCTTCAGCCGCGCCAAACGCCCGCGCAGCGAACCGTCGTATACGGTGGACCCGATGCGCACCACCGTGCCGCCCAGGATCGACCGGTCCAGCCGGAAGCTCGGCTCAATGCCGGAACCTGCCAGCCGCTTCACGCCGCTCAGCAGCACGCTGCGCTCTTCCTCGCTCAGCTCGCGCGCCGTCACAATCTCCGCCTGCTGAATGCCCATCCGCGCCTGCAGCTCCGCGTGATACGCGGCAGCCACCTCATGCACATGCCCAATGCGATCGTTCTTGATCAGCACCGCCAGCAGGTTGCGCAGCTCCCGCTGCAAGCCCAGCCGTACATTCAGCTTGTCCAGAATGGCAATCTTCTGCGCCGCCGGCACCGCCGGATTGGCAAACAGCGCGCGCAGCTCCGTGCTGCCATCCCAGGTCGCCAGAAAGTCGCTCCACTGCCGGCCCAGCGCCGCTGTATCCAGCTTCGCCGCCGTCACCACGTCCACAAAGGCGCGCGCATAGCGCGATACAAAGGCCGCCATGCTAGTTCAGCCCCTTCCTGTCCACATCGCTCACAAACTCGGCAATCAGGGCGCGATCCGTCTCCGGCGTCAGCACCAGCTGGCGCGCCGCCTGCTCAATCGCCAGGTCGGCGGCAAAGCTGCGCAGCTCCCGCTGCGCCTGCGCGGCAGAGGCGGATATCTCCTGCTCGGCGGCCGCCACAATGCGGCTCTTCTCCGCGTCCATTGAGGCCTTGATGTGCTGCTCGTCCTGCCGGCTCTCTTCCTCAACATGTGTGCGAATCGCCGCAATCTCCTCGTCCAGCCGGGAGAGCTGTGCCTCCACCGCGCTCAGCCGCGCCCGTGCCTCCTCGGTCATCTTCTGCGCGGAGTTCACGTCCCGCCGCAGCGTCTGCGTGCGCTGGCGCATCACCTTGGGCAAAAACCGGCCCAGCGGAATCAGGATCAGCAGCGCCACCACCAGGAAGTTGACCGTCTCCAGCAGCCGCGCCGTCGTTTCCAGATCCAGGTGCAGCAGATTCGCCATCGTCTGCACCACCGGCGCATGACGATACACGTTCGTCTCGTCTTCCTCTGAGGATTCCTTGGTCCCGGCCTGCTCCGTGGCCGCGGCCGGAGCCGCCGCCTGCGGTGCCGTCGTCTGTTGGACAGGCGTCTGCTGGGCCGTCGCGGGCGTCGCCGGCGATGCCTCCTGCGCAGCCAGCTTCGCCGGTGCGCCCGGCGCACCCGCCATCAACGCCACTGCCAGTACAAACCAGAACACGCGTGCGGAAATACGAACTTTCAAGCTCAACTCTCTCAACGGGAACCCCCGGCGGCAACCGGCAGCACGGCCCGCATCACCCGGCTGGCCAGCTCCTCTACCGAGCCATGGATCGACTGGCGCGCACGGGCCGCATCGGCATCCAGCTCGGCCTTGGCCTGGCGCACCTGCGCCTGAGCCGCATGCCGCGCCGCATTCAGAACCGCCTCGCGCTCCAGATTCCACTGCTGAATGCGCTGCTCGCGAGCCTTGTACACCTCGGCGCGCGCCTGCCGCAGACGGGCCGCGTACTCGGCCGCCTTGGCCTCTGCCAGCGCAATCGCCTTCTGTGCTTCCTCCACGGCGCCTTCCGTCCGCGCGCGCCGCTCCTTCAGCGTCGCCGTCAGCGGACGCTGCACCAGGAACTCATACGCCAGCACCAGCACCACAAAAAGCAGAGCGGTGGGCACGGCGCCAAGCAGAAGGGCCCCGACTTGTTGGATAATCTCTTCCATTTTGTTACCGGTTTTTCGGTAGGCTATTGGGAATTCTGTTGTAGGTTGATCACCTTTTTGTATCAGGGGAAAACGCTCTAGTCAACGCACAACAAGCTGCGTCACATGGGTCTTGTGACTGCAGTCACGCCTTTGGAATTTTCGTATAAAAAAGAGCTTGATTTCCTCTACAACAGGCCTAGACTAAAGATACCACCTAGACCCGGTTCAGGGTCCAGCGGGCAGTCGGTTCTGGGAAGTTACTCCACTCCCAAAATCGACGGCCCGCTTCTATGTTTTCAGGGATATTTTTGCAGCGCTCTTCAGAACCGAGGCACAGGCCTTTCCACGCCGCAGTACCGCAACCATGCCTCCGCCCCAGCCCGTTGTTTCTGCGTCACTTGCCCGACGCGATCACAGGCCGCGTCAGCAGGCCCTGCGCCCGCAGCCACGCCTCCAGCAGGCCCGGCCACTGGTCCAGCGCCGCATCGCCGTGCCCCAGCCCCGTCCCGTGCGGACCGTTGGCAAAGATGTGCGCCTCCGCGGACACCCCGGCCTTCACCAGCGCGTCATAGAACCGCAGCCCCTGCTCCACCGGCACCGTCCGGTCATTAAACGTGTGGTACCAGAATGTGGGCGGAGTCTCCTTCGTCACATACAGGTCCGGCGAGTACGCCTTGCGCAGCTCCTCGCACCGGTCCATCACGTTGAAGATCTTGCAATAGCTCAGGTGCGACGTGTCGCTGGAGATGGCCCCGATCCACGGATAGCCCAGCACCAGGTAGTCCGGCCGGCTCGATACCCGCTCAATCGGGTCCTCGGCATCCGCCTTGCCCGCCACAAACTGCGTCCCCGCCAGCGCCGCCAGGTGCCCGCCCGCGGAAAAACCCACCACCACAATGCGGTTCGGATCGATGTGATAATCGCTGGCCCGCGCCCGCACCGTCTGGATAGCGCGCCGCGCGTCCAGCAGCGGAACCGGCAGCAGATATCCGTTCGAGCTCAGCCGGTAGCTCAGCACAAAGGCGTGAAAGCCCCGCGCCGTGAACCAGTCCGCCACCTGCCGCCCTTCCAGGTTCCCC
>JAJXWS010000121.1 GCA_021781495.1 Acidobacteriota bacterium
GCTTGGTGCCGCCAGACTGGATGGTGAGCGCAGCGGGCAGCGGAAGTTCGATGTTCTGGAACCAGCCCTCTTCGAGTTCGCGCTTGACGGTGATGCCAGTGTCGGACTTGTCGACGTGAAGAATCAGAGATGAGTGCGGAAGGTTGAGCAGCTCGGCAAGGATGACGCCGGTCTGGCCGTATCCAAGATCATCGGATTGCAGACCAGTGAGGATAAGGTCGGGATTTTCAGGCTGGATGGCGGCAGCAAGCAGGCGTGCCGCGCCGAGGGCGTCTCGCAGGCCGAGATCCTCACACTCGATGTGAATGGCGCGATCGGCGCCTTTGGCCAGAGCTTCGCGAATCGTGGAACCGGCGCGCTCCGGGCCTGCGCTCAGGACGATGACTTCGCCGCCGTGCTGTTCCTTCAGTTGCAATGCCTCTTCGAGCGCATAGGCGTCGGATTCATTGAGCGCCCATTGAAGATCGGCTTCTTCGATCCATCTGCCGGCGGCGCCGATGCGCACCGGCGCGTCGCGTTCCGGCACCTGTTTGATGGCGACCACTATTTTCACGGTTCCTGTCTCCTGTGTGCATTATGAGGCGCTGGGCGCATCCTGCTGCGGCAGCGCGCGTGCGGTGAGTTGAGCGATGTCGAGCAGTTGCGGTGCGGCATCACTGGAAGATGCGAGCGCATCGCGGAACATGGAGTTGCAGAAGGGACATGCTGTGCCGATGGTCTTTGCGCCGGTTGCGACCAGCTCTTTGGCGCGCACGTGGCTGACGCGCTCGCCGGTCTCTTCACCCAGAAAGGCGAGTCCACCGCCCGCGCCACAACAGAAGCTGCGTTCGCCGTGGCGCTCGGCTTCCAGCAGTTGGCCGGAGTGAGAGACGACCGAGCGAGGCTCCTCATAGACATTGCGATAGCGGCCCAGGTAGCAGGGGTCATGATAAACAATGGTTTCCTGCTGCGAGGGCCGGGGCAGGCGGCTGAGATGGCGCGCCATGAACTCGCTGTGATGCTCGACCGCGGGCGGCGTGCCGTATTCCTTCCAGTCTTCCTGGATGGTGCGCACGCAATGGGGACAGATTGTGACGATCTTCTTCACCTTGTTTTGAGCGAGCGCTTCAAGATTGGACTCAGCGAGCTGCTGGAAGAGCAGATCGTTGCCGAGACGCCGCACGGGATCACCGGTGCATTTCTCTTTGCGCAGGACGCCGAAGCTCGTGCCGAGATAACGCATGACGCGCGCGAAGTCGGCAACGATCTCGCGGCCTTTGGGATCGTAGCCCCCCATGCAGCCAAGCCACAGGCAGTACTCCTGTGTGCCGTCGAAGATGGGAAACTGCTGCTTCTGGATGAACTTGTCGCGTTCGCTCGCCTGCATGCCGAGAGCATTGGAGCCGCGTTCGAGGCTGAGAAAGAGCTTGGCGCCATGATCGTCTTCCCATGTGCCGGTGTTGACCGCGCCGCGGCGCAGGCCAACCAGAATGGGCAGATGCTCAATGCCGACAGGGCACTGGAACTCGCAGGCGCCGCAGGTGGTGCATTGAAAGGGCGCAATGGGCGGGTTGTGCTTGCCAAGCAGCGGTTCGGAAGAGGCGGGACCGAACTCGTTGAGGTAGCCGCGCAGGCCAAGGATGATTTCTTTGGGATTGAGTGTCTTGCCGGTATTGGCTGCGGGGCAGTGTTCCGTGCAGCGGCCGCACTCGACGCAGGAATAGGCCTGCAGGCTCACAAGGCGCGTGAGGTCCGTGCCGGCGACGAGGCCAAAGTCTTCATCGCCTGCGAGGGGCGGGATGCGACTGAAGCTGCCGCGTGAGAGGAAGACCGTGCCAGGGCTGAGCACCAGATGGAGATGCTTGGTGTGGGGAATGATGGGCAGGAAGACCAGCAGTGTCAGGGTGTGCAGCCACCAGAGGATGGTGATCGTCTGGCTTCCACTGGGCACGAAGAAGGCGGCCAGGTAAGTAACCATCAGGAAAAAGATCAGGAAGGCGATGAAGCCGGATTCCCAGGAGAGCTTTGCTCCGAGCCAGCGCGGCCGCACCAGAAATCGGCGAATGAAGAGGCCGAGGATGCCGATGGCGCAGGCAAAGGCAAAGACTGCTGCGAAGCAAAAGTAGAAGCGCCCGAAGAAGCCTTCCGGCGACAGAAAGCCAACGCCGAGGCCGACGGCGCAATGGTTCAGCGTGACGAGGGCGAAGGCGCAGAATCCCCAGAAGACAAATGCGTGCGCGAGACCCGGCAGGGGGCGCTGGCGGATGACCTTGGATTGACAGAGGACCTCTGATACGAAGTCCCAGACGCGGCGGCCGACCGGCGTGAGGCGGAAATCGGCGTCCTTTTTCGACTGAAGGATGCGGCGGAAGATGGGGCCGAATCTACGCCAGAAGAGGGAGCCGGAAGCGATAGCGAGAGCGGCAAAAAGAATTCGTTCCACGAGCGGGAACGCTGCCGGTTCAGCCAGAGTGAAAGGCGTCTGCACCATACTCGAACACCCAACGATACACGATTCGGCGGCGGGGCGTCGTGCGGATGGCGGGCGCGATCGGTGTGACCGGGATCACCGGCTGCGACACGAATTGGCGCTACGCTACTGGACTGCAGGCGATTCGGGTCGGCTGCGAAAGATAGCCGCGCACCGTCATCAAGCCGTCTGCGAAGGACCGTGAGGGAGCGGTCGAGCGATGACCGGACACTGCGCGAAGTGCAATACCGAGCTTTCGGCCCCGTGGAAGTTCTGCCCGATGTGCGGCGCGCCGAATGCGGAACCGGAAACCGTGCAAACTGAACAGATGGAGGCTGAAAAGCCGCCCGCTGAGGGAGCATTCAGCGGTCTGCTGTTTGGCTTGATTGTCACGCCGATGCTGCTGATTGTCGGCACACTGCTCTGCCTGACCGGGCTGGGAGCGCTGCTGGGAATTCCCATGATTGTGGCGGGAATTCTGGCTCCGTTGATTGGGCCGATGATTGGGATGCGGACCCACAGTGGAAAGTGTCCGTACTGCGGCGCGGCGCTGAGCAACGTCGAGAGCACGCACGGAGCAACCTGCCCGGTGTGTAACCACTCGATCGCGGTGAAACACGGCATGATTGTGCGCGCGGCCTGAGCCGGAGGGATGAATTTGGGGCGCGAGATGGGCCGGAGTGCGCGCTTGAGGCTAGTCTTTCTGGTTGTTCAGATTGCTATCGGTCCTTCATTTGCCTATCGTAAGAGGCTGATGTTTCAGTGTTTAGATGGGCTTCCAGACAAAAACGAGGCGATGGTAGAATCGAGACGTGCCTGATTTCCACCCGGACGTCACCCTCAGGAATTGCCTGAAAATCGAATATCGAAGGAAGAGTCGACCAGAGGCTGCGATTGCGAGAAGGCTGCTGACGCAATCGATCTGCTGGTGCTTTCTTTTCCTGACTGGGAGCGGCGTGCTGGCCTTTGGGGCCTCCAACCCCAACGTGCGCAGCAGCGCGAACGCGGCACCTCTCGCAGCGGACGCGAGTCCCTCGGAACCGGCGGATCCCCCGACGCCTTCTGGAATCATGGTGGTCCCGCGGAAGGGCCACACCGTAATTCCGCGGCTAGACGACAGTCCGAAGCTGAGTGACTTTCTGGCATCGCCGCTGGGGTCGAGTGCTGCCCGGAAGATGCTTCGCGTCTCGAATTTCATTCAGCGGTTTCCCGATGATGGAAGCCGGGCGACGTATGTGACCACCGCGTATCTGGGGTATACGCACGAAGATCTATATGTCGTGTTTGTCTGCAAGGACAAAGAGCCAAAACTCGTCCGGTCTCATCTGCTGGCCAGGGACAATCTAGCCGACGACGACAATGTGGAGGTGATGCTGGATACCTTCCACGACCAGCGGCGCGCCTTTGTCTTTGAGACCAATGCGCTGGGCATCCAGGCCGATGCCATGTACAGCGAGCAGACGGGCTACGACTATTCGTTTGATACCGTGTGGGACAGCTGGGGACGCCGGACCGCGTGGGGATACGTGGTTCTCATGCGCATTCCGTTTGCAAGTCTCTACTTTACAAAGGCTGATCCAGGGCAGATGCGGACGTGGGGCATCATTCTGATTCGGGGCGTCTCGCACCTGAATGAGTCCGACTACTGGCCGCGAAGCAACCACAACATTGCCGGACGCCTGACGCAGGATATGGAAGTCGAGGGTTTTCGCGACGTGGAGCGCGGCCAGAACCTTCAGTTTGAGCCGTACTCACTGGCCCGCAGCCTGCGGCAGTTGAACACGGTCGACAAGACGAATCCGTACTTTCAGGACAAGCATCTGCAGGGCTATAGCGGTCTCGATACAAAGTTCATCCTGCACAACAGCCTTGTGCTGGATGCGACGATCAATCCCGATTTCAGCCAGGTGGGCATTGACAACCCGGCGGTGCCGAATCAGAGGTTTCCACCTTATTTCGCCGAGGTGCGGCCGTTCTTCATTGAAAACAGCAGCTACTTCATGACGCCGGTCAATCTCTACTACACCGACAATATCGTGACGCCGCAGTTTGGCGTGCGGCTGACGGGCAAGCTGGGGCCGTGGGCAATGGGAATTCTCGGCGTCGATGACCGCAGTCCCGGGCAGGCGGTTCCGCAATCCAGCCCGGAGTTCAACACGCGAGCCGGGAACTACGTCGCACGCATCAACCGGGACGTGGGCCCCCAGTCGAACGTAGGCGTTATCTTCGCTGACAGGGAGTATCAGGGTTCGTACAACCGTGCAGGCGGGCTGGACTATCGGGCGCGCGTCCGCAATCGCTGGACCTTTACAGGGCAGGCCGTCACTTCGGAGACCCGGAACCTGAGCAAGTCAACACAAGGCGAACAGCCGTGTGAGTTGCAATCCACAACATGCAGCGGGCAGGCATTTGTGCAACGGGTGAGCTATACAGACCTGCACCGGTATGGATGGATCGGCTACAACGATACGGCGGCAGGTTATGTGACGGACACGGGCTTCTTTCGCCGGCCGGACGTGCGAGAACCCAACGGTTACTTCAGCTACACGTTTCGTCCGTCTCATGGCCCGGTCCTTGCCCACGGGCCGGGAGTCTACGGCGAGCGGATATGGGATCATCACGGGGTTCCA
>JAJXWS010000055.1 GCA_021781495.1 Acidobacteriota bacterium
CCGATCCGCAGGCCGCCTCGCCCGTCTCCGTCAGCCACATCGGTTTGCCCGGTTCAAAGCGGTCGCGCAGCGCAGCGTAAAAAGCCTCATCACGATCCGTGCGGAAGAGCCACTCCTCTGCCAGCGCTTCCTCGGGCGATGTCTGCGAAGCTGGTCCTAGCATCGTGCAGCGCTTTGAAACGGCTCCATAAAAGTGGTACGAGAAGGCGTCCAACCCCGGACCTTCCGCCTTCAGCATGTCCTCCGAGTGGAGCATCTGCGCGTTTGGGAAGCCCGCGGACAGCGCGCCCACTTCGGCCACGGAACTCGGTCCCAGCACAATCATCTTCGGCGCGGCCTTCTTCACAAAGGCATCAAAGACGCGAAAATCGCGTCCGTACGCCGCCGCGTCATAGCCCTGCGGAGCGCCGCCCATCGAGGCGAATGTCGGCTCGTTGAACATCTCCGCTGCGGCAATGCTGCCTCCGATGCTCTTCGTGTATTGCAGCAGCTTGGTGGCCTCCACCGGAGTCCACACGCCATTCGCATCCCGCACGCCTGCGCTGATGGCAAATGAGCTGACAACCTGCGCGTTCACCGCGCGCGCAAAGTCGATTACGCCGCGCCACTCCTGCCGCGTCAGCACGCCGTTGAATCCCTTGGGTGGCGTGGCCGGAGCTGGCGCATCGGAGTCCTGAAAATATGTCGAGTTGGCCCACGTGCCACTCACACGCACATACGCCGGCCCTAGTGCCGCTGCCATCTTGCGCAGCCGTGCGTTGCCCAGGTCAATGGGAGGACGATAACGAAAGGCCGTGGCCGCCAGTCCGCCCGGATTCGCTTGCGCAGCGTGCGCCGGATCCTCGGTCTTCGCATCGTAGGGCGCCCAGAACCGTCCGCCGGTCACTTCCACCATCTCAATGTTGTAGGACTGATACCGCTCACTCACCGTGCCCACGACGGGCATCGTTGCAGGCGAAAGCTTGACTGCCTGCGCCCTGGCCGCCGATGGCGCAACCAATACGATGGCAAGTGTGAGCAGCGCAGTGCTCACGCGAAAGGGATTCGCAACAGATTGCGTCATGGCAACTCCGCACAAACAGAACTCTCCGCACCCGGTTACACCTGGCGCGAAGGCATGCAGCAGGATTTAGTCCAACACTGTAGTTGGTGCGTGTTGTCCCATGCAAATGCGGAGATGCGGAGCGGGGAAGTGCAAACACAAAAAGTGGCGAGGCTCGCCCTTGGTATCGCACAAGCCTCGCCGAGGAGGACTCAGTGAATGCGAATGTCGCCGGAGCCCGTCTGAATGCGTACCGTCGGGCCGCCACCGTTGATCTTGCCGATCACGTGATGACGGCTTGAAGATCCCTGCGTCACCATTTCGCGATCCGAATGAATGTTGCCCGAGCCCGTCGATGCATCCAGCAGAAAGCCCGTATTTCCCGGCGTCATCTCCACGCTTCCTGAGCCGGTTTCCAGATGCCACGAATTGATCGGCGATCCGCTCACCCGGATGTCGCCGGAGCCCGTTCCTGCGCGCAGGCTGCCGTGCACGTTGCGCAGCTCAATCTTCCCTGAGCCGGTCTGTGCCTTCACATCGCCTTCACCCGTCTGCTCGGCCACAATATCGCCCGATCCCGTGTTCACCATAAAGCTGCCGTGCAGCCCGGTTGCCTCAATGCTTCCGGACCCAGTGGAGAGCTTCGCATTATCGCCAACGCCGTCATCGTGGATGTCGCCCGAGCCCGAGCTGGCCTCCAGAAACGCATCAGCGGGCGCCTGAACCTCATAGTCGATGCTGATGTTGTGCAGATTCATGCGGCGCATCCCAACGCGAATAATGTTCCCCGTCTGCTCAATCGGCGGATTGGATGCAATTGCCCGCACATCCGCGTCATTCGCGCCCCAGTGCGAGCGCACATGCCCCACAATGTGCACCTGATTGCCCGCTCCGCGCGACAGATGAATGCTGCCCGCGCCCGTCGCCACGTGCAGTTCCACGCGTCCGTTTACCTGCATCGTGCGTTCAAACGTGGCGTCTGCCGCCAGCGCCGGGATGGCAGCAATCGCCAGTGCCATAGCTGCCAGAATGAAATGTCTCATAGCGTTCCTCAATTCGGGTTCACAGCCCCAGTCTTCTACCTTTACATCTGCTTCGCTTACTGTTGCAGCACAACCTCGTCGCCTTCTTTCAGCCCGCTCACAACCTCTGTCACCGATCCGTTCGACAGGCCCACCTTGATCGGAACCTTGCGCGTGCCTTCCTTCTGGTTGCGATCCGGCACGTCTACAAAGGCGTTCTTCTGGTTGTCATAGCTCACCGCATTCTCCGGCACGGTCAGCACGCCCTTGTGCTCATCCAGCAGGATCTCCGCGTTCGCCGTCATATTGGCCTTCAACTCTCCGCCGGGATTGTCAATCGAGACGCGCACCTCAAACGTGGTCACGTTGTCCTTCTCCACGCCAAGCGGCGCAATCTTGGTCACCTTGCCGTGAAACACGCGGTCGCGGAAGCTCTCCACCTTGATGCGCGCAGCCTGGCCCATGTACACGTGCGCAATGTCGGCCTCGTCCACCTTGCCCTGCACATACACCTGCGTGGTGTCGCCCTCCGTCATCACCAGCGTGGCCGTCGAGCCCAGCACCAGGATCGAGCTCACCGCGTCGCCAATCTCCACATCGCGCGACAGGATCACGCCGTCCATCGGCGCAACAATCGTGGTGTAGCTCAGCTGTTCTTCCAGTTGCTTCAGGCTTGCCTGGCTCTGCATCACCTCGGCGCGCGCCTGCTTCAGCTTGGCCATGTCCACGCCAATCTGCGCGTGGGCCGCGTCGCGCTTGTTCAGCGCGGCCAGGTAGGCGCGGTTGGCATCGTCCAGCGCCTGCTGGCTTACCACGCCCTCGGTCGCCATCTGCTTGTTGCGGTCCAGCGTGGCCTTGTACATCGGCAGGTCGGGCGCGGCCGCGTTCACCTTGTCCTGCTCAATGTTCGCCAGATACGTGGCCACGTTGGCCTCTGCCGCCGCCAGTTGCGCCCGCTGCGCCTCCACCTGCGCCAGAATCTCCTGCTGGTCAAGCTGCGCCAGCGGCTGGCCCTTGCGCACGCGGTTGTTGATGTCCACGTACAGCTTCTCCACAATGCCTGAGGCCTTGGACTTCACCTCAACCTTGGTAATCGGCTGAATCTTGCCCGTGGCAACCACTGAGCGCGCCACGTCTCCGCGCGTCGCCTTGGCAATGCGATTCGGATCGATCTGCGTGCCTTTCACCAGCCGCGCCGCCATAATGCCAAGCACCACCACAACAAGGACTGCGGCAATGCCCAGCCATACCCAGAACTTCTTTCCTTTTCGCGCAGCCATCTGGCACCTCCCGGATTATGCAGGGAGAACGTGCTCCCGGCGGGTTGCAGGAATCAAGGGATCAGGCCAACTCGTAACGTGGATTGCACTCCACGCAACCGACTCGCGGTGCCGGCTATCCCACTCCGTCATCAACCACTGCATGCCCATACGCAGCCATCTGCCGGTTGGTTCCCGCAACTTGTGCTCAGCCCGATCCTCCGTTCCAACCAGCCCCCAGCCTCGTCCGAGCAAACTCAAGGAGTGCTATGCTCACAGGCGAGATGCACGGATTCTCGTTGCTGCAATTTGTCGCTGTCGCCCTGCTTATTCTGGCCAACGCATTCTTTGTGGCGGCGGAGTTTGCCCTGGTCAGCGTGCGCGACACGCGCATCGAACAGTTGATGGCCGCCGGAATTCCCGGTGCCCGGGCCGTGCGCCGTCTCCAGCTCGAACTGGACGACTTTCTGCCCGCCGTGCAACTGGGTGTTACGCTCTGTTCCCTTGCGCTGGGCTGGTTGGGAGAGCCGCTGGCCGCCAGAGTTTTCCTGAACTGGATGCAACTGTTACCGCAGGTGCCTGCCCACGCGCAAATCTATGCGCATCTGGCCGCAGTGGCTCTCAGCTTCTGCTGCATCACTTACTTTGACGTCGTCATCGGCGAACTGGTACCCAAGTCGCTGGCGTTGCGCCGGGCTGAGGCTCTGGCCGTGGCCGTGGCGCGGCCCATGCTCCTCTTCATGAAGCTTGCCCGGCCTGCCGTCCGCCTGCTTCGCAACTCCGCCGCGCTCGTGCTGCGCGGCTTCGATGTGCCCATGAGCGAGCGTGCCGCGGTGCACTCCCCTGAGGAGTTGAAGCTGATTGCCACCGCCGCCCGGCGCATGGGCGTGCTGCCGCGCTTCCAGGAAACGCTGGTCCACCGTGCCCTCGAACTGGACGACGTTCCCATTCGTGAGATCATGACGCCGCGACAAAAGATCTTCGCCCTGCCTTCGGACATGCCCATTGAAGAGGCCAGCGCCCGCGTCATCGAGCACATGCACTCCCGCGTCCCCGTCTACGACGAGACCCGCGGCCCCGAGCACATTGTGGGCGTCATCTATTCCAAAGATCTGTCGCGGCTTATGTATTTCCGCCCGCGCTCTCACCCGCTCAGGCAGGAGGGCGCACGGCCCTCCGCTGACTCCCGCGAGAGCGCTGCTCCCCGTCCGTACCCGGCTACTTTTGTCGATCTCCGCGTACGGCAGGTGATGCGCGATATCCTCGTCGTGCCCGAGACCAAGACCGTCCTCGATCTGATTCGCGACTTCCAGAAGCGGCGGCGCCAGATGGCGATTGTGGTCGACGAATACGGCTCCACGGTGGGCCTGGTCTCCGCAGAGGACGCAATTGAGCAACTCACCGGTGAACTGGAGGACGAGTTCGACAACCCTGCGCAGCCGGTGCTCTCCGCAGTCGCCGGGGTCCTGCTCATGGACGGCGGCGTGAACCTGCGCGACCTGGAGACCCAGATGCAATGGCGGCTGCCGCGCGACGGCGGCGTGGAAACCCTGGCCGGCTTTCTGCTCATGCGGCTCGGATTTATCCCCAAAGGCGGAGAAAGCATCGTCTTTGAGGGCCGCCGGATCACGGTTATGGAGATGGAGGGCCATCGCATCAGCAAGGTGCGCGTGGAACCGCTGGAGGAAGATCCGGACGACACAAACGGCCAGCCCGACCGCCAGTCAGCATAGGGGTCGGATAGCCGCCCGGAGGTGCTTCCAAAGGCCGGTTTGTGAGGCTAAATCCGGCCTCGGCCGCCACCCTCCGCACAAAGAGAATCTTGCTGGTTATTGCCTCGTCAGGTATCGCACCCCGAGAAATTTGTCGTCCTCCTCCCTGTCCGCAGGTCATTTTCTATCAGGCATTTAATAAGTTACTAAACTAAAGTAACGTAGCGTGCATTACCCTTGAAATGCTGAACTTATGGGTATCCGGCACGCTGAAACAGCAGGCATCCAAGGTGCAGAAAGAAAACTGCTTCTTGTCTGTATTTTCAGCCGTGCTAGACTACGCCCCTAGATAGCGCTTCAAGAGAGAGGAAGCATGAGACAGGACGTTTACCGTGCCGCTTATCAAGAGGCCAATGCCGAACTGAACGAGATCATGGGAAAGTTCGAGCAGTTGCGCCAGAAAAAAGAGCGCGTCGAGAAGATGATCGAGATGCTTAAGTCCATGGCTGGCATCGACATCACATCCCCCGCCTCGATCCCCCAGTCTCCGGAACGTACTCCTGATCCGCTTCCGCAATTCTCCATGCCTCCGCAGCCCGCACCGCCGATTCAGCAGATGGCGGATGCCCCTGTATTTGCCATGCAGGCGGCGGAAGTTTCCGTGCCGGAGCAGCCCGCAGAGAGGATGACAGAGCCATCCTCCGACCCGTTTCAGCGGCGCATTGACAGCGCCCTCGGACTCGCAGGCGGATACCGGGAATCACGGGAGTTTGGCCGCCGGTTCACTGGCGGACTCCAGCGCGGTTAACCCGGAGCGGCAGCCCCAGCAGGACAATGATGACCTTCTTGCCCCCTCGGCACCTTCCGGGTTGAGGGGGACTTGGTCCAGAATCTTCGGCCGCAAGACGGCGGAAAACGACTGACCACTCTCCCGTTTGATTTCCCTCTTTCCCGCCCAGGCTTTATGGTGGAAGCCAGCCCATGAAGCAGATTCTCACCCGACTTGTTCTTACTCTGCCCGTCGTCTGGCTGGTGGTGTCGCTGGTCTTTCTGCTCATTCATCTGGTGCCCGGTGATCCCATTGTCCAGATGCTGGGCGAGGGCGCAACTCCGGCAGACATCGGCGCGCTGCGCCACGAGTACGGGCTGGACCAGCCTCTGTGGGCCCAGTATCTGCACTACTGGGGCGGCGTCTTTCACGGAGATCTGGGCAGTTCCATCCGCCTGCATGACACGGTCGCGCATCTCATCGTGGCGCGTTACCCCTACACGCTGGCGCTCACCCTTGCTGCGCTGGTGTGGGCGCTGGCGCTGGCCGTGCCGGCGGGGATTCTGGCGGCGGTTCGGCGCGGCCGCTGGCTCGATCAGGGCCTGTCCGTCGTCAGTCTCTTCGGTCTCTCAGTTCCCGGGCTTGCCCTGGGGCCGGTTCTCATTCTCGTCTTTTCCATCCTGCTGGGCTGGCTGCCGGTCTCCGGAGCCAGCGCCGGGGGCATGCGCGGCGGCATCGACTGGCGCTATCTGATTCTGCCCTCCGTGGCGATGGGTGCCTCGTTGGCGGCGATTCTCACCCGCATGGTTCGCACCGCCATGCTGGAGGAACTCGGGCAGGATTACATTCGCACGGCCCGCGCCAAAGGGCTCAGCGAGACGGCCGTCGTCTATCGCCATGCACTGCCCAACGCGCTGGTGCCAATCATTACGGTGGTAGGTCTGCAATTTGGCGCCCTGCTGGCCGGCGCCATTGTGACGGAGACCATCTTCAGCTGGCCGGGCCTGGGGCGGCTGGTCGTCAGCGCCATCTCCAACCGCGACTACGCTCTGGTGCAGGGTTGCCTGTTATCCATCGGCTTGACCTATGTGTTGGTCAACCTGCTCACAGACCTGGTGTATCGCTGGGTCAATCCCCGTATGCGGTAGCTGCGCCGCTCAGGGCAACGCCAGGCCAAGGTCGCGAATCTCCGCATCCAGCGTGCCGTCTGGGTGGATGGTCAACAGGCCCAGAGTCACGGGCAACTCAAAGCGGCGCGGCCCGCACGAACCGGGATTGAAGTAGAGCACGCCCTTGCGTCTCTCCACCTGGGGCCGGTGGGAGTGGCCGTAGAGCACCGCGGAGAACTTCGCCGCAGCCGGGTCCAGGTGCAGTGTGCTCAGGTCGTGGAGCAGGTAGACGTAGCAGCCCTCGAAGAGCAGCACATCGGTCTCCGGCAGTTGGCTGCATGCGCCCGTGCGGTCAATGTTGCCACGCACGGCGTGCACTGGAGCCAGTTCTTCAAGCGCTTTCAGAATCGAAATCTTGCCCACATCGCCAAGATGCAGAATCTGCTCCACGCCATCGAGAGCGGGCAACACCTCGGGGCGAAGCAGTCCATGCGTGTCGCTCACTACGCCAATCTTCATCTACAGGCCCAGCTCCAGGCGCGTGCGCGGGTCAAGCTCGTCGCGCAGGGCATCGCCCAGAAAGTTGAATCCGAGCACCGCTCCGGCCACTGCCGCGGCAGGGAAGAGCACCAGGTGAGGCGAGTCAAACAGGTGCAGACGGGCATCGTTCAGCATGGCGCCCCAACTGGGAGCGGGTGCGGGAATGCCCAGGCCCAGAAACGAGAGCGTCGCTTCGGCAAGGATGACTCCAGCCATGCCGATGGCGGCCTGCACCAATATGGGCTGCACAATGTTGGGCAGGATGTGCCGGAAGAAGATGCGCAGGCCTCCTGCTCCCAAGGCGCGGGCAGCGTCTACATATTCGCGGTCGCGCACAGACATCACCTGCGCACGAACCAGCCGCGCGTATCCAGCCCAGCCTCCGATGGCAAGGGCGAGAACCAGGTTGGTGAATCCGGGGCCAAGAAAGGCCGCAAAGGCAATGGCCAGCAGGATTCCGGGCAGCGCGAGGAAGGTGTTCATGGCGAACGTGGTGAGGGCCGTGTCAACCCATCCGCCCACGTAACCCGCCAGCCCGCCAATGGCGAGCCCGAGCGCAAGCGAAATCGAAACCACGCTCACTGAGATGGCAAGCGAAAGCCGCGCTCCCCACAGCAGGCGCGAGAAGATGTCGCGGCCCAGTTCGTCTGTGCCGGCCGGGTGCGCCAGAGATGGACCCTGCAGCCTATGGATAAGATCGATGGAGGCGGGGCTATACGGAGCCAGCCACGGTGCCGCCAGTCCTCCGGCAACAAACAGGAGGAGCAGCAGCAGGCCCACCGCGGCCAAAGGCTGGCGGCGCGCGCGCCTGCGCAACGTTGCAAGAGTGCTGATGGCAGAGTTTTGCATGCCTCAGTGAAAAGCATACAGCGACTTGACGAAGAAATCCGGGTTTACGCAAACATGCAATTCTTACGACAGGGCTTGATGATATGTCTGGTGCTGGCAGGAACCGCATCCGGCGCGGTGGCGCAGGCTGGGCGGATGGTACCGGGTGCGGGCGAGCAATTATTGGCGTTGGCGAATCAGTCTCGCGCCCAGAGCGGCGCGGGCCGTCTGCAGTGGGATCCCGCTTTGGCAGAGGCCGCGCGCCGGCATTGTCTGCGCATGGCCGAGGAAGGTCCCATCGCGCACCGCTATGGCGGCGAGCCCAGCCTGGAGCAGCGAGCAGCGCAGGCCGGAGCGCGCTTTGCATTGATTGAAGAGAACGTAGCCGTAGGGCCCACAGCGAACGAAATTCACGACGAGTGGATGCAATCGCAGGGCCACCGCGAAAACCTGCTGAATCCCCAGGTCAATCGCGTGGGGATTGCCGTTGTGGCCAGTCGCGGCGTGCTTTATGCCGTGGCCGACTATACGGAGCAGGTCCCCGCCATCGCGCCCTCGGCCATTGAAGCGCGCGTGGCTAGTCTCATCCAGCCCAGCGGCGTATCCATTCTGCGAGACTCGGCACTCGCCCGCGCTGCCTGCATGACAGACCACGGCGTGCCATCGTCTCGCGGCGGCCTGCAGCCTCGCTTTGTCATGCGCTGGCAAGACTCGCAGCTGCGAGAACTGCCGCAGGCGCTCGTGCAAAAGCTGGCCTCGGGGCGATATCGAGCGGCGGAGGTCGGCAGTTGTCATGCGCGCGATGTAGATGCCGGATTCTCCGCGTATCGCATTGCCGTGATTCTTTTCTAGGGACTGATGCGCAACGTCATCCAAAGAACTGGTGCGTTTGCCAGAAGACCGGCCACGGCTGCCGTGGAGGGCCGCAGACAAATATGTCAGGATGGTCGCGGCTCTCTTCGTTGCTCATGCCAAGCGCATTACCAGGATGACCCGCCAGGCGGCATCCGCTGAATGTCGCTGCGGCAGATCGCGCGCTAAAGCCGACCACGATCAGTGTGTCGGGTGGCGGCGTGGGATAGCCGCGCAGCCATGCCGAGTTCGTCATGCTGATGGGCAAAGGCAGGTGAAAGGCTGGCCCCAGGATCTCAATGGCTCCCTGCTCGCCGTAGTTGCCCACCAGCACGCCCAGGTTTGTTTGCTGGTCAGGGGGAAGGGAATCGCGAATAGCGGCGACCGTCTGAACCAGCTCTGTCCATCCGATCTCCTCGCGCAGGTCGCCGTTGTGCTTAAGGGCATAGTCCCGCAGTGGGCCGCTCGCAGCAAGCGGAACAATCCAAGTACACAGAAACGCGCCGAAGCCAACGATGCCCGTCAGCAACACGACGGCCACCGTTCGGCTTGCTATGTGCGGCAGCCGCACCAGCCATCGCTCCCCGGCCGCTGCGCCCGCCGCAATCAGCATGGGGTAGGCGGCTGCCGTGTAATAGAAGCGGCCCTTGCCAAGGTAAAAGAGCACCAGCGGCACAACGAACATCCACGCCAGCATGCGATAGCGGGCGCTGCGAAAGTACCAGATCAGTCCGCCCATCCACAGCGGCACAGCAAACAGATTGGCGCCAATCAGGATCTGATCGCGGAGAAAACCATCCGCGCGGCCTTGCCGCACATCGCGCGCGTGAATGGACTGCAGGAAGTGGTAGGAGATGAAGTCATGGCGAAAGAGCCACACCAGGTTCGGCAGGAATAGGACGAGCGATGTGGCAATTGCTGCCCAGAACCATCCGCTCTTGAGATAGCGCCGCGCGGGAGTCCATGCAACGCCGGCCAGAATACCGGCGATGTAGAAGAGAATCGAATACTTGGTCATCAGACCAAGGCCCACGGCAACGCCAATGCCAATCCACCAGCGCGGATTGCCGGTGGTGAGCAGGCGAACCGTAAAGTAGGCCGTGAGCACCCACCACAGGAAATCGAAGCTCGTGTACTGGAACTCAGTGCCGCTGAAGAGCGGCAACGGCGACAGCGCCACAGCGAGCGCAGCCGTGATCTGTGCAAGGCGCTGTCCGCCCAGGTCACGCGCCATCAAACCGGTTAAGACAATAGCCGCCGCCTGTCCGAGCACAGAGAAAAGCCGCAGGCCCACCATGGAAAGACCAAAGAGCGCCATGCTGATGCGCTCCACAAAGGGCGTCAGCGGCGGATACGCGACGAACCCCCAGTCCAGATGCCGGGCATCACTCAGAAACTGGAGCTCGTCGCGGTGGAAGCCGTAGCGTCCATTCGTGGCCACGTGAAGAAGAACAACGGCAAGTGCAATCCCAAGCAGCGGCGCAACAGCGATCTCACTCGATGGTCGGCACTGCGCTTGGCTCAGATCCTGCGGACTTCCAGGCATTGCGGTTCCCCCTCGCGTTCTTCTACTTGCTCGGGTACGCGGCGCGGATAACGGAAGTTCCGTCAGTTGCGTTCTGACGGCTGAGGAACGCGAACAGACGCCATGCCCGCAGCGGTGGCTGCCTCGATGCCCATCACCGTGTCCTCAAACACCAGGCAATCGCCGGGCACTACGCCAAGCCTTTCCGCTGCAATCAGAAATGCATCCGGAGCAGGCTTGCCGTTCTTGTAGTCTTCCGCGCACACAAGCGTTTCAAACTTGTCCAGCAAATTCAGCGCGGAGAGGGAACCGATCACGGAGTTGCGTCGGCTGCCGGAAACAACAGCGAAAGGAATGCGGCCATGCTGTGCCTCAATGTGCTCCACCACCTCTGGAATCGCCTTCAATTCATGCAACTGCTCGTGGTACAGGCTCTCCTTGCGCTTGGCAACGGATTGCACCGGCATGCTCAGCCCGTGCATCTGGTTCAGCGAGGAGATGATATCCATCACCGGTCTTCCACCCCACGCATAGAACAGCTCTTCCTCAAACGGGCAGTTCCATTCCGCCAGAGCCTTCTTCCAGGCGATATAGTGCAACGGCATCGAATCAACAATCGTGCCGTCGCAGTCAAAAAGATAAGCGCGAAAGTCTCTGGCGGGCAGTTCGAGTTTCTTATGCAAAAGGGAAGCTCCTTGCTGGAATGATTCGGAAATGATTTCAGTGTGCGGCAGTGCCGGCTGGCTCGGGCGCGACGCAGCCACCCTCTCCGGGTTTGGTCGGCTCCATAAGCAGTGCGTCGTTAAAGCGATTGAAGTAGTTGAAGAGACCGATGGCGCACAACAGTTCCACAACTTCACCCTCGGAATAGTACGTGCGCAGCTCGGCGAATTGCTCGTCGGTTACCGCGTGCGCATTGCGCGTCACGGTTTCCGCCAGCCGCAGGGCAGACTTTTCCGCAGCCGTGAAGTCATCGCGCTGGGCCCAGTCCGCAAGATGATTGAGCTGCTCGTCTGTCCAGCCAAGGCCGCGCGCAAGAATCGTGTGGCTGGCAAGGCAATAGGGCGTTTGATTCACCTGGCTGGTGCGGACAATGATCAGCTCCTTTAGCCGGGTGGGAACGGTCCCCGTATTCAGCACGGCAGCAAAGTGTGCCTGCATGGTGGCGAAGATTTCTGGCCGGTGCGCCATCGCGCGGAACATGTTGGGCACGTTGCCCCTCTGGGCAAAAACCTTGTCGTAGAGAGCCGCGAGATCGGGTGTTACTTCGCTGCGATCAAGCCGGGAAATCCTGGACATTCTGCCTCCTTCGGGGCCATTTCTATGGTACCCCCCGGCCCGGACTTCGGCGATTTTGACGACAGTGCCCCGGTCTGATACTTTGATAGAGGACAAACAAACGTCAGTCACTCCTCAGTAGCTCAATGGCAGAGCATTCGGCTGTTAACCGAAGGGTTGTAGGTTCGAGTCCTACCTGAGGAGCCAGAATCTCTCGTCCATCCCCCACAAATCAAACAACTTAGCCACAAGGGTTGACTTTCGATATACCGATTCGTATACCGAACGGCTTTCGTGTGTCCGGCCTCATCACTCGCCAAGAGGGAGTAGTAGATTCTCGGCCTTCGATGCTAAAACCTGACCGGAACCGCCCCACTAATTTCCCGAGAAGGTGCGGTGAAGCGGAGAACACCTCCCATGCGCCGACATATCGTGCAGATGGTCTGCTGATCCGCAGTCACTTTGAGGTGAATCAGTTTTCGATCCGCATCCCAACAGACCGGGCAGTAGGGTTCAGGGTCGTTATCTCGAAACAAGATTCCATCAAGCCGATAAAGGCTCGACATAAGATCGTCATGCGCTTGTAGGTCGCGCATCTTTGCCTCTAGATCGACGATTCGTTTGTGGAGTTCAAGATTTTCGCGGCTCAACTCCAACGCTTCTTTATTGGCCTTCATCGCCTCCTGTACCAGTTGAGGGTTGGCAACCTGACCAGCGAGCCGAGCAACTTCCATTGTTGTATCGAGTAACCCCATGTCTTACCTCTGGAGAATGATACCCCCGTCCCGGGCAATGAAACCTGACCCGAAAGTAGGATTCTGTTTGCTGCCGTCAGGTTACTTCTCGGCGCTTATTTTTCGAACGTGGAATAGCTCGACGATCTGGTTGGAGTTAAAGTGGTTGCGTTCATCGAAAGGACCGTCTGTGAAATTGTTAGGGGTTCTCCTGCTTTTTTGCGGTCTCGCGCCCGCGCTGGGACAAGCTAAGAAAATCGGCATCGTTGTAGATTGCAATTGCACCGACCCAGTTGGCACACTCTACGCAACCGCTTTGCGCGACCAGATTGCGACGAGTCCGCGCTATGAACTCGCTTATAAAGCCGAAGAGAAGGACGCGAGTGGCAAGACCGTGCACTACCATTTCCACTTAAAAGTCGTAACCCTCGACCCCACCAACAGTGATGACGGATTGAGTACAGTAATCTCGGCAGTGCTGCTTGTGGGAAATGACACTTATCTAACGCAACAGGTTCAATCGTGTGGAAGGAGCCGCGTAAAGGAATGTGCCTCGGGTACGCTAGCCTTCATTGATGGCTACTTAAACTAAATGCGCGTCAATTGCTCGCCGATGTCGCCGACAAGTGTCTGGCAATCGCCGATGCGTTCATCCTCAGAGCCGACCACTACAAGCCACCGCAAAACTCGGTTGAGGGAGATTACCCTACCCCAACCCCACCGCGCGCACCACGCGCCTGTACGGGCCGCGAATCGGCATCCTAGGGGGATAGGGGGCATGAAATGTTTCAGTTCGCGTCGTCCGTAGACCGCATGCACCGTATTGCCGACACGCGCGCGGTTATAACGACCGGGGGGTACGCCGCCAAACTTCCACTTTTTCGGTTCTCACCCGCGAATTTCGGGGTGTACCCCTCCCGGCTGCTAGCTAAAACCAAATGCCCCACTTCGGTCGAGCACATTACCTACCGAGGAGCTTCTGTAATCGCTTAAAATTCTCTTCCACGTCCCGAAAGAACTCCTTAACCTTGTCGTCATCCGAGAAGTTCATTTCCCATGCAAGCTCGGCGGTCGTCGTCAGTGCGTCGAACCGATTCCACTTTTCGACATAGTTCGTGAGGTCCCCATAGTGGGCTCGGGTCGAATCCTCCGCGAGCCACATCTTGTCGGCGAACAATTTGAGCATCCGCTTATATAGCGGAAATACTTCCTCCTCCCATTGAGCGTAGTCATACTTCCTCAGTTTCGAGAGCGCCTGGACCTCGTCTTTGTTATATGTCTTCCGTTCGCCACCGGGGTATTCCGCTTTAGCCTTCTTAATGATCTCCGCGACCTGCACATTGATACCGTCCTGAAATGTCGTCTTCGCTGCAATCTCCTCGCGCATCCCGAGCATTGGGGAATAAAAACCCTGGAGTTGTTCTCGTATATGAGCGTGTTTCCGTTCCTTACTCTGGTTTCGCGAAGTGAGCACCGCGCCGGAAATGACCCCGAGAAGCCCGGCGCTGGCCGTAATAACGCTCTGGGCAAGCGTCCACCCAGGCCACGATGCATCGAACATATATTTACTCCTCAATCTCTTTGATGCTCACGAAATCCTAGCAACAAATCTAGCTTGGCTTCTATTCGGATTTCCCGATGGTGTCTCATCTTCACCGCAACATCGTATCGATCCCATGCTCTTGCAACCAGTGGAGCCGCGATGATGAAGACAATCCCGAGACAGATTTGGCGCTTACTCCATGGCTCACCGAGGAACCTCTCGAACGCCCAGATCGCGCCGATACCCATGGTCATCCCTATCCATTTAGGCCATAGATTCCCGCCGGTTTCTTCAATGATCTTTATCTCTGCGTCATAGTCTCGCTTCACGATCTCAGAGAGGTCTGCCATGTCCCCGTTCTCCATTAGGAAGGAAGTTGTACAAAGCATACGCCTTGCGCAATTCTCTCATTATGCTTCCATGAACATGTCGCGAAGTGTGCGCCAGTTAGTGCGCTCGATTTAACCCGTTGGCGGGTGCACAATAGAGGCTCTGAAGACCTCTAACTTTGCATTTAGCGGTTATTCCGTTGTAATGAGTGGGCAGATTGATTGTAATCAGCACTCGGCATTATCTAGACTTGCGCTGGTGCCCGGCAAGGATTCGCGAGACATGCCGCACGGTCATGCCTGTGGTATTGGAAATCACGCGCAACTTGGTCCCTTGCGCTCTCATCTGGTGAACGCGCCGCACTGTCTCGGCGCTGTGTTTCGCGTAGGGAATCCTGTTCCGCGTCGGTCAGTCGCGAATGGAGAGCAACCAGCGCGTCCAGCGGTTTCGTCTTAGGCATTCGCCCTCCGTTGAACGTCTTTCAGTGACCGGTTCATCTTGTCCTGTGAAGCGCCGACCACACGGTCAAACGGGACAATCTTGTTGCCGTAAGGGTCTTTCCCGTATTTCGCCATTAGAGCCGCCATTTTTGGCCCAGCCATAGATGTTGAATAGGTGGACAGCGGCTCCGGCGTAGCCTCAAGCGAAGCCGGTGACGCGATGTTGGAAGTAGAAAGAGCATCGCTCTCGCTCTGCTCTTTCTCTACCTCTCTCTCTTCCCTCGTTACGTAGCCTTGACGTGTTCGTGACGAGGGCGATTTATTCTTATCCGCTTTCAGCTTCGCCAGCCTTGCCTGGGTGGCTGGAAGAGTTCTGGCGCGATTGATGGCACTCTCGCCAATAGCCTCGGTTCGGATGCTCTCCAGCCAAGGGTCGAATAGCTCGCCATCTGTGTTGACCTTAAAAAACCTCTTCACGATGATCTGTGCATCAGCCCCGACGATAGAGTTAATGACTTCATCATCGTTGGGAATCGCCCCGGTGTCCCACTGGTAGCAGATGAGGTCGAGATAGATGCTCCGCAAGTCATGCGATAGACCAACGGTGCGCGCGCGCCACCCAGCCGGAGTGAACTTGAACCACGGCAACCCGAACCCGTCATTTCGTTTTCTCTCGCTCACAGATCCTCCCCCATACCGATCATCTCGACGATGCAGTCCTCTTTGCTCATGCCGCCAAAAAGCGCGTTGAGCATTAGAAGACGGTCGCTCTTAGGGTGACGGTGCGCCAGATAGTAATGAAGTGCGGCCATGTAGACGGGCTTCGCTGCGTGTGGCATTGGTGCAATTTCTTCGCGGAATTGTCTTACCTGAACGTCGATACGTTCCTTGATATTTCGCTTTGGTCTAGGCATCAGTCACGACCCTCCGCTTCCGTTTCTTCACGCGCGACCGTATCGAATCCCTCTAGCGTCCGTTTGCTCATGCTGTCCCCTGTTCGCACTTTCCAACGGAAAGCTTGGTACGTGTCTTCTTCCCCTCTTTCACGAAAGAGACATTTAGCTTGTCACCCAGCTTTAGGCCGGCCGCCAGTGGCAGTTCGTCAATCTCTACGCCGTCCCACAAGTGCTGAAACCAGCCACTCGAAAGGGCATCGGCGTTTCGATACAGCAACTGACAGCGTGTAGTTTGGTGTGCGCCTTTCAGCGCGTGGAGGACACGCAGTGCCTCTCGCCAATCGCCTTGTTTGCATCCCGGTCCATTGCCGATCGTTCCATGCATCTCAACCTTTCGGGGGTACGGCTTGCTGGTCGTCAGTGTCTCGCCATCGTGTTCGTATCCGGTGAGCACGATGTCGTCGCACGATAGTAGGTTGAACCCCGCCATCTGTGGGTGGAGGGGTGTGGGGATGGAGATGTGCGCACTTGCAAAGTTGACTGGAAGATTGAGAATCTGTGGTTCAGTTCTTGACATCGCTTCCTCGACAAGCTCTCGTTGAAAATCGGTCGATGGTTTTCCCCATTGCGCCGCCGTGAACGCTTCCACGGGCGACTACGGGGCACGAATCGAATCCTCTACGCATCTTCGTTGCTGGTCACCTCGCCGTCCTGGCCCTCGTATTCCGCCTTCGGCTGCTCGTATCGCTTGATGGTTCCAACCGCCAAACTCAGCCGGTAACTTATCCGGTCCACGTGTGCTTGTATTGGCGTGATCCGCCAACGAAGACGTAGCGGGGTCTGACGCTCCAGTTCCCGATATGCTCGCCGTGCTCTTGCGACCGCCTGTGCAGCCCGCTGAATTGCCGTCGTAGTTTCCATGCCAGTGCCTCAAAGGTGCAGCGGGGCGTTGACAGGTTCGACAAACGCCCCGACTGGTGCTGAGTTAATTGTTCAAAGCGTCAATGCGCGCCGCGTCGATTCGCGCCTGAATCTCTGCCGCTCTTGCGCCATTCCGCACGATTCTGGCGTTCTGTTCCGCGATGGCCTTCTGCGCCTCGGCTGTGTCGTTGGCGAGTTGCTCAAGGTTTCCGTTGAGAATCTGAATTGTGTTCTCGGTGCTGCCTACCGGGTAACGTTCCTCAGTCATGTGAAGGAGTCCTTCTCTGGTTGTGCCGGACGGTGGAAGCCGCCCGGCTGGTGGTTGCTTAGGCTGCGTAACGCTCTACGCCGCGACGCCCGAACATTTTGCGCAATTCGATTTCAGCGACGCCGCGTTCGGCCAAGAGTTTGCGTGTCTCGGCATGGGAGAGAACACGGCCTCGGGTCTGGCGGGGCATATCAAGGCCCGGACGGGCTGCCTGAACCGATGCTGCTGGCGTTGGTTCCGCGACGCTGCGCACCTCTGCCGCCAGCTTGTCGCCCGCCAGCTTCGCGTCGTTGATGCGGTCCCGCTGCATCTGGCGAAGCTCGTCATTCGCCCAATCTCGCCCCGACTTGGCTCCAGAGCGCACACCCGTGACATGAAGGGTCTGAGTCGGCCCCTCGCCTTTGAGAAAGTGGATCATTGTGTTTCCTTCTGCCTGCGTTTGCAGACCTCTTTGCAGAGCGCGGGAGCGCTCGCGAATCATGCTCTCTGGCCGATGCCGCCGATGTAGCGGCCTGTCTCTGCGTTCAACAGCCCCCACCGTCTGAGGTCAGTGAGTCCCTCCAGTGGAATGCGGTACTTGTCGGCCATCTCGTACAGGCGCTTGTTTGCCTTGTTCGATTTTTCTTGTAGCGCCTTGTCTGTAATCGGCGTGTAGGTGCCACCCCCCGGTCTCTCGGCGAGGGACTTCACGTTTTCGATGTTCGCGCCCCACATGAATTTGCCCGCCTCATACGACTCGCGCTCAAGTGCCAGCATCTCGTCAATCACTTTCTGGCTCGGCATCCAATTGCGCTCTTTGTCGATGAGGGTTTGCAGTTGCGCGATGCGCTTGTTGTAGGCCGCGCGCTGCTCTGGAGGTAGAGCCACGTCCCACGCCAGATCGTCTTTCAGTAGGCTCAGTTGGCGTTGCTTCGTTGCTAGGTAGGGATTCTGGATAATGTCTCTCATCCACTGAATTGCATCTCTGACACGCATTGGTAAACAGCGGCTTGATAACGGAGTGTGCCGTTGCTCCGGTTGAGTCGGTTGGTTGTGGTCTATGCTGCGCGCCGGTAGCGTCGCTCTCCAGTTAGCCGCGCATTGATGGCGTGATGTGCGGAATCAATCGCAGCCAGTTGCTCGGCTTCATTGGTGAAGCGCCAGAACTCTGAGGTAACCCGCTCCAGATGGTCGCGCGCCGCGTTGAGCGAGTTGCCGTTGCCGGTGAAGTGACACGCCCGACCGGTTGAGTAATCGGAAAGAATTTCGCGCGCAATCAAGCTGCGGCCTCCCGCTTCGCTGCTATCAAGGCCATAACCTCGCGGCGCGACCAGCGAGACGACCGGCCCCACTTCATCGGCCTCGGTAGCTCCCCGGATGCGATGCGGCGGTACAACGTGGCTGTACTCATACGCGTGATCGAGCGAAGATCGTCAGCGGTGAGAAGCGAATCGTTATCAATCGCGCCGATGTTTGCTCTCGGCATCTCATGGAAAACAGGCATAGAGAATCCCCTGACCGCATAGCGGTTCATTCAGGCGCACGAGTGCGCGTGATTGGTTTGCGCAAGGTGGCCGCATGTCTCAGAGGTCTCAGGGACACGACGGCGCTATTGCGCATTGCTGGATGTTTGGGTGGGTATCGCTATTCAGGTGCCCGGAAGGCCCAAATGCCGTGGCATTGTACCGGGATAGGGCATACGATCAGCCGCGCGCTTAAAGTAATCGCATCCGGTTTGTCGTCGTGTGGCTCATGGAGGCGTGGCAGCCGATTTCTCAGCCGCAAGTACAGTTATATCGACTTCGGACGGCGCTGTCAAGGCGTAAACGATAGATTCTAAATAACTTCTCCGCAGGGAATCGCGGTGAGCGTGACTCCGTTCTAAAGGACTTGGCGGATTTGAACTTTGCTGAACGCCGAGATCGTTCCGGCAGTCTCATTACCTAATACGGTGCGGAGACCGGACCACCGGATGGATTCGTGCGCTCGGCTTGTCGCGTGGTCCAGTCCTCACATATTCGTCGAATCTTCTCTCGTTGGGAGATACCTCGCGTCGGGCCTCTAGTGGCCCAAGAAACGCGAGTTGGGGATGGGGTGCGGGGGCAGCATATCGCGGCCTCTTGCGATCGTTCCTCGCGGTGAGGTTTTGCGTTCAACGCATCCGGCCCGGTCGATTCGTCGGAAACGACAAGAGGCTTTTGTTCTTCTTCTGTATTTGCATATGTATCTGTATGGCGTGACATCGGGGACATCGTGGGACAATTTGTGACATCTGTGACATCGCATCGCGAACACTAAAGCGCCGCCCCGAAGGACGGCGCTCGTGTCCGAGTGGAGTCCTGGCCTTAGTCGGCGAGTTTCCCCTTCGCGGCTTGTTCGTCGATCCATCCGGCATACCAAACCATCATGCGGCGACGATCTGGAATCCGTGTGGCGAAGTTGTAGGATGCCGAGACTTTCGATTCCTCAGCGTGTGCAAGTTGCAGTTCGATAAGCTCGTGCTCCCATCCGTTCTCGTGGAGTGCCGTACTTGCGATGCTGCGAAAGCCGTGCCCGGTCATTAGCGTTTCCGTTCCCGGCCCGCGATAGCCCATCCTCGTCAGCGCATGGAGAAGTGTGCCGCTGCTCATGTGCTTCGCCTTGCCTTGCCCCGGAAAGACGTACTCGCTGCGTGGATTCTCTCGGCGCAACTCGGCCAGAATCTCGACGGCTTGCGGAGCCAGCGGCACGATGTGCTCCCGCTTTCGTTTCATCCTCTGCGCTGGAATCCTCCACATCGGCTCGTCGCTCTCCAGCCCGTCGAACTCATCCCATCGCGCGCCCACAAGCTCGCTGGTGCGAAGGAACGTATACGCAATCAGACGAAAGGCCAGCCGCGTTTGCGCTCCGGCATAGCCTTCGACGGTTTGCAGTAGGGCCGGGACTTCCTTCACCTCCACGTGTGCGTGGTGTCCCTTCGCTCGCGGCTTGAGTATGTGCTTCGTGCGAATTGCGGCGGGGTTCGACTTTGCCAGCCCATGCACCATCGCGTACTCGAAAATCTCGCTGATAACGGCCTTGGTCCGGTAGGCAAGGTCAGCCGCGCCGCGTTCCTCTACCGCCTTCACGCAAGCGATCACCTCAGAGGGTTCAATCTCTTGAACGGGACGTTTGCCGAGTGTCGGAAAGATGTTCGCTTCGAGCCGTTGCTTTTGCTGGGTGACGTATCTGGATTTGCGCTCGGCCTTCCAGTTGTCGTACCAGTTCCAAGCCACGTCCTCGAAGGTAGGCGCGTCGCTCTGTCCGGCCCGCTTCGCTTTGCGCTCTGCGATTACGTCGATACCGTCTTCTAGTTTGCGGCGCTCATCCACGGCTCTATCGCGCGCCTTCTGCAAAGAGACTTCCGGCCACTGGCCCAAGCTCATCAACTTGCCCTTGCCGTCCTTCTGGTACTTCATCCTCCACAGCTTTGACCCGGACGGCTTCACCAAGAGGTACAACCCGTGTTGCCCATCGAACAGCGTAATGTCCTTGCTCCCAGCCTTCGCCTTCTCCACTTGTTTCGCTGTCAGCATCCCGCTTTTATCCCTCCGGCCAGTTGGCCCTTAGGACTAAGATATACCGATTCGTATACCGAACGGCCTTGCGATTTGGAGAGACGCTGAGCGAGGGAGAGAGCGGTCTATGGCGACAATCGCCTTTGTTTATGCGGTATTTGTGAGAAATGTGGAGTGAAGGTGAGAAGCGTGGAGAGGCTGGTGTGGAAAATACCTGAGGAGCCAATCAAATCATCAACTTAGAGCAGACAAGAGCAGCCGGAAATCCGCTAATTTTTCAAATTGTGCCCATTTTTGTGCCCACGCTCCTTCAAAATGGACGCCCTGTCCATAGCAATCCTGCTCAGTTGTTTCCCTCCTCAGTGAATCGACTCGACACGCTTGCTGACTTCGGTTGATCGCCCCATTTGCGCGAATTTCCCTCCTGCTCCAATCTCCATTCGCGCGGGCCGTTTTGGCGTCGCGCCCTACCGAGAGACAGGAGCGCTCTATGGCAGTTTTCAAACGAGGCGGAGTGTGGTGGTACAAGTTCTACTTCGCCGGCCAGTTCATCCGCGAATCGTCCAAATCGACCTCGAAAACCGTCGCCAGGGACGCCGAAAACCAACGACGGCGTGAACTCGAACAGGGCTATCACAATCTTCGTCAGAAGCGAGAGATTCGCATCCGTCTGTTGCGGGACATAGCGGATGAATATCTGGCGGATTACAAACTGCGGTTTCGCGGAGTCACCTTCGCCGAATATGCGATCGGCCACGTTGTACGGCACCTCGGGGACAAACTGCTGGTCGATATCGGGGAAGCCGAGGTTCTGGGCTACCAAACCGCACGTCTCAAAGAATCTGCTTCGGCAAAATCCATTAATGAGGAGGTCCGGTTCCTTCTGACCATGATGGGAGAGCCCGGTGAAGTGATTCGAGTTCGGCTGCGCAAGAAGAAGAAACTCAAGTTGCCGGTGCGCCGGAAGATCGGTAAGGCATATGAGCCGGAAGAGACCGAGAAAATGGGGCAACTCTCGCGCAATTCGCGTTCTCCGCATATTCACCTCGCCCTCACCATGGCCCTGAACGCCGGCATGCGCGATGCGGAGATCAAGTCGCTCACCTGGAGCCAGATTCATCTGGACAAAGGCTACCTGCAGGTTGGAAGAAGCAAGACGGCTGCGGGCGAAGGGCGGACGATTCCCATTAACTCGGTGCTCCTTCAGGCCATCGTCGAATATCGCGCGACCTACCAGAAGAAGTTCAAGGAGATTCGAGAGGAGTGGTATGTCTTTCCGTTCGGGAGACCACGGCCCTGGGACCCCACGCGACATGTGACCACTCTCAAAACGGCATGGAAAAACATTCGAAAGAATGCCAACGTCACAGGCAGGTGGCACGATCATCGCCACACGCTGATCACGCAGTTGGCCGAGAGCGGAGCCGGGGAGGAGACGATACGGCAGATCGTCGGCCATGTCTCCAAAGAAGTTCTCAGAGATTACCTCCATGTACGTATGAAGGCGAAGCGGGAGGCACTTGAGGGCATCGTGCCACTGCCTCGCGGGATCGAAGCGGCGAGGAACGGCAATTTCGAGGCGGCGCATCGGGATTTGACCGAAACCTAAGACCAAACTATGTTCAGCGCCTGCGTGCTTCCTTCGCTTACGCGATGGAAGCAGCAGGCATTTTTCTAAAACTGCGAGGTGTATATGGAATCCCTTCTTACGGAAAACGAAGTCTCGGCGAGCCTTAAGGTAAGCCTGGCTTGCCTCCGCCGCTGGAGACTCCAGGGCGCAGGACCGCAATACGTGAAAGTCAACAATATGGTCCGCTATCGCGAGGCGGATGTCTCAGCATGGTTAAGAGAGTTGCCAACGGCAGGGAACGGCCGGCGACTCGGTCCAAAGAGCGTTATCAGAACCAAGCTGGCGGTTAGCGCCTGATCTGGCGACCGCCCTGGATTCACGAACCGCGGCGACTCACTCAACTCGCCTTGTCGAGCGACATGCTGGTTGGGCTTTCTCAAATCCAGTCGGTTTTGCCACGAACATTGACACCCGAAGATTACAGGTGAAAATGGTGATACGAAGAGCTGCGCGTGATTCTGTTCTTTGTTTCCTCTTCGCTCGGGTGAATGATGAGCAACGAGTTCGACATGGAATCCGAATGGATCACCGAGCTGGGAAAGGCGCGCAGCGACGAATACACGGAGAAGATTCTTGCCTTCGTTCAGGAACTGGAAAAATCGGCGCCTGAACCCTTTCTGCCGTTGTTGACGGATCTTGCTTTGGCTCGCGCTCTGATCGTGCACCTGGTCATCCGCTACGGACCGGAACGAGGGATGACCGAGGCACAGGACGCTTTCGAAAGCACGCTCGAACAGATGAAGCCCCTGCTCGAAAGAATGAAATCTCGCAAAGGACCTCCCCCGCAATGAAGAGACTCATACCCTTGCTAGCAATACTCGCGGCATTCGGCGTTGCCGCAGGTCAGTTGACGGGCTGCAAGCGGACCCCGCCGCCACCAACCGAGCAAGATGCGATTGCGGTTTGGAAGAACATCTCCCGGGGTCCACATCTGCAGGACCTCGTATCTCTTAAGAAGACCAACGGTCAGATGGAAAAGGTCAACGGGAACGAAACTTATATCCTTTACAATCAAGCCTCCGTGAAGGATCTCGTGCAATTGGGGAATCGGGCGCCGGGCACAATTGAGAGCTTCTCCGGCAACTACCCTTTCCAGTGGACAGAAAAGGGATGGATGGGACCCGACAATCACGTTTATCCAGTGAAGTGAGGTCACTTCCTTCTTTGCGCGCCGTTTGACCGAAATTAGGTTGCGTCCTACGCTCTCCCCACGCTTGACGCGTTCGGGAGGACGGGCCGGATGTTTGCTTCACCCACGGAAACGCTAGCTCGACTTGAAAGCGTAGGCTACTTCACCGACATCAAAGTAGCGACCGCGTTGTCCCTAGCGGGCAGGATCCATCGCCCCGTCCTGCTGGAGGGCCCTGCCGGTGCGGGGAAAACGGAGCTAGCACAGTCGGTTGCGCGCGCATCTGCTGTACCGCTGCTACGCCTGCAGTGCTACCAGGGAATCGACGAAGAAAAGGCCATTGGGCAGTACGATCGGAGCTTGCAGGAACTCTATGTCCTGCTGATGAGCAAAAGCACCCAGACTCCGGACTGGGCTCAGATCAAGCGCGAAATCACGAGCCGAGCATATTTTATAGCGGGCCCGCTGCTTGAAGCGATCGAACAAGACCAGCGTTGCGTTCTGCTCATCGACGAAATCGACAAAGTAGATTATGCCTTCGAGGCCATGCTGCTGGTGGCCTGCCCCCATTTTCCGCATACAAATCATACTCAGCTCGCCGCAGCCGTAGCGGTGGGAAAGTGGGAAACGCCAGGGGCGTTTTCCAAGCAGGCGAAGCCTGCGTCTTTTCCACCGCTTGCTTT
>JAJXWS010000122.1 GCA_021781495.1 Acidobacteriota bacterium
GTCGGGGTAGCCAATCTTGTTGCGGATGGCGTGCAACTTGCGCAGCGCCTCCTCTTTGGTAGCCGGGCTCATCCAGTCGAGGTTCTCAATCTCGTGCTGCATCGCGGACTCAATCTGCTCGGTCATCAGTTGTGTGCGGGATTTCATCTCAGCCGAGAACGTGCGCGAGACAAACTCCTGGCCCAGCGCCTCGCCAAGATTGCGGTCGACAGCTCGCGTGCACGTCTTCCACCGCGGCGGCATCGCGGGAACGCCGCGCAGTGTGGTCGAGTAGAAATCGAAGCTGGCCTGCTCGAAGGGACGCGCAAGATACGGCGCAGAGGCGCTCAGCAGGTGGAAGCGCAGATAGGCGCGGAGCGCGGCGAGATCTTCCGTAATGAGTTCAGCCTGAAGGGCCTTGAGGAATGCTGGCTGCGAGACGTTAAGCTTGCTGACCCCGTGCGCTCCCTGCTCGGCAAGGAACGCAGACCAGTCAATCGCGGGCGCTAGCTTCTCGACATCGGCGATGGGCATCATGTGATACAGATTGTGTGGATCACGCTCCTGAACACGCGTGAGCGATGCCCTGGCCAGCGCGGTCTCGATGCGGATGACGCTTGCGGCGTCAGAACTCGCCTGCGCAGCGGGCTCGCCACTGAGCGTCAGCAGTTGTGCAACATAGGCGGCATACTGCTCGCGCAGCTTCACACTCCTCTCGTCGTTCTTGAGGTAGTAGTCGCGGTCGGGAAGGCCGAGCCCACCGGCGCCCAGTTCGACGATCACCGTGGAGGAGTCCACCGCATCCTGCGTCGTGCCCGAGCGGAAGAAGAAGTTGCCCGGGTCGTCATGATGCAGCGTGGCGATGGCGGCAAGAAGTTCAGGACGCGTGGTGAGCGCATCGATGCGGGTCAGCGCAGGCTGAATGGGCTTATCCCCATCAGCGTTGATCGCCGAGGTATTCATGCACGCTGCAAAGTAGTCGCCGACCTTCTGCTGCACCGGCGTGCGGTCCGTAGCCTTGGCATCCTGCTCGAGGATTCCCCACAGAAACTGCTGGTTCTCATTGGCCAGCTTCGAGTAGACGTCCCACCCGGCCTGGTCCGCAGGAATCGGGTTAAGCTTCTGCCAGCCGCCGCAGGAGTACTGATAGAAGTTCACGCACGGATTCACGCTGCGGTCGAGGCTGGTGAGATCGAGCGACGGCGAGTAGGGCATTGCCTGCAACGGCTGGGGCGTACTCGGCGCTGCGGGTTGCTGAGCGAGACAGACAGGGGCGACGATCATGAGCGTCAGAACGGGGGCAACGACACGCAGCAGCTTAATCACGGGCGAGAAACTCCTGCGAATCATCGTACACAGCGTAGACAGATCACGAGGAGGAAATTCACCCGCACTTCGTCCGCAAACGAAAAATCCACGCTGGCTTAGCGTGGATCATCAACCCGTATCAGAAGTAACTTTGGTGCCGAAAAGAGGACTCGAACCTCCACGGTTGCTTGCGCGTCTATTCAAACTTTGGTGCCGAAAAGAGGACTCGAACCTCCACACCCTTGCGAGTACATGGACCTGAACCATGCGCGTCTGCCAATTCCGCCATTTCGGCTCACATTCAGAGGCTGAGGCCGTATTCAGCCGCGCGAACTGCGTGAACTCTTAGTTTCACAGAGCGGGACCGGGCTGTCAATGGCTGCCCGACCTGACTGCCCGCGTGCGGTTGACGCGCAGGAGGGTTACACTGAGCGAGTCGTGAACGCCGGATGTATATCCAGCGCTCCACCCCACCGCAGGAGCAGCCCCAAGCACAATGAGTGAGCCTTCGACCAGCAGCGAACCGGTCGCGCAGCAGCAGATTCCCGAAGCGCTTGCACTGGAGATTCGGCGGCTCGCGCATGACTTGTCGAATGCGCTGGAGATCATCGTGCAGACCAGCTACCTGCTGAATATGGCGGAGTTGAAAGAGCCTGCCAGCGACTGGTTGCGCATGCTGGACTCCGGCGTGTCCAAAGCTCTGGAGTTGAATCTCCAACTGCGCGAGTACATCAAGACGAATACGCCGCGGTAGTTGTCAGGTTTCAGTCCTACGCTGGTGCGCCCGTCGCGAAAGACAGCTAAGAACCGGGAACCTTCTTCACTCCGCAGCCGCAATCGCCGTGACGATCTTATCCATGGTGACGCGTGCAGCATGAGTGGCGGGCGTGTGGTCGTCCACGAAGATGGAGAAGATCAGCGTGCGGCCGCTGGCGGCCTCCAGATAGCCGGAGAGCGCGTTCGCTTCGCCCAGCGTCCCTGTCTTCGCGAACAGGTGTCCCTTCAGCGGCGGATCGGGGAACCGAGCATCCAGCGTCCCATCTTCGCCAGCGTCCGGCAGCGACGCCTTCCACTGCGCAAACCACGGCTGCTTTGCGGCATAACCCAGGAATGTCACCATGGCGCGCGGCGCAACCAGGTCATGCTCACTCAGCCCCGAGCCATCGAAGAAGATGAAATCGTCAGGATCAAGCCCCGCATGGAGCAGGTTCGCCCGAATAACGCGTGCGCCGTCGACGATGGAGCCGCTGCCGCAGGTGGCGAGGCGTCCAAGATTGTGCAGAAAGAGCTCAGCATGAAGATTCTGGCTGACCTTGTTGGTCAACACAACGTCTTCGGCCAGCGGCGCCGAGCTATGCGACGCCAGCAGCGGAGCAGCAGGAACGGGCTTCGCCACACAGTCCTCTGCACACCTTCCGCCGGCGGCAAGCGTAGCGTCGCAGGGTGCCGGCGCAAGCAACTCGCTGATGTAGCTCCGGGCATCGCTCTGCGGCCAGTGCTTCGCCCGGGCTGTGCCTGTGACGACAATGCCACGCTGCTCCAACATGCTGCGCAGCACCATGGCCGCGTACTCGGCAGGATCGGCAATGGCCAACTCCTCAACGTCAGGATGCGCGTCCGCCGCAATCTCGCCATACACGCGGATCACGCGCGAACCAGTCCGCCGCTCCACCTGTATCCCCTCCGCATGCGCACCCGCCGCCACAGTCCGCACCTCAGACTCAACTTTGTAATACGGCACATTCTGCTCAAGCTGTACCGTCGCGTTGACAGAATCTCCGCTGCTGGGCACCCCCTGAGCCTTGCCCGGCGTCACGATCAGCGTGAGTTGGTTGTTGTCGATGCTGAGGGCGCTCACCGGAGCACCATAGCCCCACACCTGATCATCCTGCGCCCACGACTCAGCATAGGGCTCGTAGGGGAATAGCGTGTCGTCGCCAACAACGTCACCGGCAATGCGCTTGACCCCCTTCGCCACAAGCTGATCGACCAGCGCGGCTAGATCGGCGAGCGCTGGCGGCTGAGGAAGTGCAGGCGCTGCACCCGCGGCGCTCGACTCCTTCGCGCGCTCCGAACGGGGCAAGTACGGCAGATCATCGGCGCCGAAGTTCGCATCGCCCCCACCCACCAGCGTCAGGTCGCCTGTCACCGTGCCGGTTTCCCCATCAAGCGGACCAAAGATGCGTGTGTCAAACGTCCTGGCAGGCCCAAGCAGCGCCATGGCCGCCGCCGTCGAGAAGATCTTGTTGTTCGAGGCCGGGCGAAAGAGTTGGCCTTCGTTGAACCCGTACAGCGGAGTACCATCCAACGTCGTCACCGCGAACCCGAAGTGCGAGCGCGAGACCGAAGGATCAGCCAGCAGCGCCCGGATCTGCTCCCCCAGGGCTGTACCCGAACCCGTAGGATAGTCAGGGTGGGTGGCAGAAGCCTGAGGCTGCGCAGGAGTTGTACCCTGAGCCTGCGCAGCAGGGAGCCCCATCGCCACAGCAGAAAGCCACAAAATCAGTGCAATTTGTGCAGAGAGTTGCATGGCGGAAGTCTACAGAATTTGGTGCAATTTATGTATAGCGTTGCCACGCAGAAGGCCTACAATTGCGCCGAGAAGTTCATGACGCATCGACACGTTACGGAAGCCGAGCCCGCTGCGATGCCCCGCAGTCACTACAGACCGCACTTCGATTGGCAGTTGCGCACGCGCAAGCTGGCACTGGGGCAACGCACGCGGTTGATGGCGATCGTCAACATAACGCCGGACAGCTTCTCCGGCGACGGGCTGCTGGGAGCCGCCGGAACCGCAACCCGGCGCGGAATGGCCGCTGCTGAAACCAAGCTGGCCGTCGCCGCAGCCATCGAGGCCGTCGACGGAGGAGCCGACATCATCGATCTGGGCGCGGAGTCGACAAGGCCTGACGCCACCCCGCTGAGCAGCGAAGCCGAGCAGGCCCGTTTGCTGCCGGTGCTTGAGCAACTGCTGCGCGAGCGGCCCCACTCCGTCGTATCCGTCGACACCTATCATGCAGCGACCGCACGAGCCGCGGCGCGGGCCGGCGCCGAGATCATCAACGACGTCTCCGGCCTCACATGGGACCACGCGATGGCCGACGTCGTTGCACAGAGCGGCTGCGGCCTCGTGCTCATGCACGCCCGCGGACGCTCCGGAGAGTGGAAGTCCCTGCCTGCACTCGATAGCAACCTGGTCGTGCCGGTCGTCTTCGCCGGGCTGTGCGAGCAATTGGCGCAGGCTGAGGCTGTCGGCATCCGCACCGAAAGGATTGTCGCCGATCCTGGCTTCGGCTTCGGCAAACGCGGCGCGGAGAACTTCGCGCTGCTAGCCGGCCTCGGCCGCCTTCGCGAACTGGGCCGGCCATTGCTGATCGGGCTCTCGCGCAAGGGCTTTCTCGGTGAAGCCGTGAAGCCAGTGCAGGCTAAAGATCTGGACCTGCGCGAAGCTCGGAGAACTGCCACAGTAGCCGCCAACGTCGCGGCCATCCTTGCCGGCGCACATATCGTGCGCGTGCATGATCTACAGGCAACGCGCGAGGCCGCGGCAATCGCCGACGCAGTATTGAATGCAGGCGATGAAGGTTGAGTAGATCGATCCGAACCTCGCAGAGCCTACAAGTCGCCGCCTGCCCGCCGTTCTCTGCTCCTTACTCCTTACCCACTACTCCTTGCCCCTTCAGATCGTCATCACTTCTTTTTCCTTGGCGCGGAACAGCTCGTCGATGCGCTTGATCTCGGCA
>JAJXWS010000123.1 GCA_021781495.1 Acidobacteriota bacterium
GTTTGTAAGAGAACGGCACGGTGCGGATTGATGTCGAGAACTCCGGCATGCAGATCTCCGAGGAGAACCTGTCTCGCATCTTCGAGCCGTTCTTTACCACCAAGCCCGGAGGCACGGGGCTTGGACTTGCAATCGCTCGCGGAGTCGCCATGGCGCATGGCGGCAATCTCTGGGTCAGTTCAAATTCCGATGGGTCGGTGGTATTCACCATGACGCTGGCGCGATAGCACAACAGATGGGTAGCGGAGGCTGCACATGGCGAACGTTCTGGTAGTAGACGATGAAGCGGGAATGAGGAGAATCCTCGACGTCAATCTTCGCCGCGACGGGCATATGGTCACACAGGCGCAGGGAGCAGCCGAGGCGATCAACTGTCTGCGCCGAAGCGACTTTGATGTGGTTCTGACAGACCAGAAGATGCCGGATGGAACCGGCCTCGATGTCCTGCACGCCTCCATGGAAGATGATCCCACCACGTCGGTCATCTTTCTCACGGCGGTGGGAACAGTCGAGCTCGCGGTGGAAAGCATGCGCGAGGGTGCCTTTGATTTCCTGAGCAAACCGTTCGTGCCCGATGTTGTCCGCGCGACCGTGCGAAGGGCGGCGGAGCGCACTGCGCTGATGCGCGAAAATGCTGTGCTGAAGACCACCGTGCGCAAGCTGGAAGGCGCAGACGACATTCTGGGCCATAGCGCCGGTGTGCGCGCAGTGCGGGACCTCATTGGCCGCGTTGCGCCCACGAACACCACCGTGCTCATCACCGGGGAAACTGGAACAGGCAAGGAGTTGGTTGCCCGAGCCATTCACCGCAACAGCCTGCGCGCTTCGCGGCCCTTCATCGCCATCAATTGCGCTGCGGTGACAGAGACATTGCTGGAAAGCGAGTTGTTCGGTCACGAGCGCGGAGCCTTTACGGGAGCGGACAAATCGCGCGCCGGTCTTTTTGAAGCCGCACACGAAGGCACGCTGTTTCTGGATGAGGTTGCGGAGATGTCACAGGCCGCGCAGGCGAAGCTGCTGCGGGTTCTTGCCGACGGAGAGATTCAAAGAGTCGGCTCCACCGCGACGCGCCGTGTCAATGTTCGCGTGCTTGCTGCGACTCATCGCGACTTGAAGGAGCGCGTGTTAAACGGATTGTTCCGCGAGGATCTTTACTACCGCCTTGCCGTGGTGCCCATTCACCTCGCTCCGCTGCGGGAGCGCCCGGAGGACATCGGCGAACTGTGCCAGGCTCTTTGCCAGCGTATCGCAGAAGAGATGAAGGTGCCGGCAAAGCAGCTAAGCCCGGAAGCACTCGACAAGCTTTCGCATTACAGCTTTCCTGGAAATGTTCGTGAACTGCGCAACCTGCTGGAGCGCGCGCTCATTCTCGGCAAGGGCACGGATCTGAATCCAGGGGACTTTATCCTTCAGCCTGCAACCGCACTGCCGCAGAGTGACTCAGTGCGAGGCCAGGTTGAAGCTCTGGCCGCGCAGCTTCCTGCAGATCTCGACCTGCGCGACACGCTGATGCGTCTGGAAAAGTCGCTCATCGCGCGATCGCTGGATTTGGCAAAGGGTGTGCAAGCTGAAGCAGCTCGCAGGCTCGGACTCTCACGCAGCGACCTGGGCTACAAGGTCGGCAAGTACAATCTGGCCGGTCTGGTGGCGGAGAAATCCGCTCCCTCTATCGTTGAGCGAGGCCCCGATCGCCTGCCTGCCGTACCCTAGGCGCGCGTTGACGTACTCGTTTCTTCCGTGCCGCGAATCGGCTTGAAGTGTCAGCAGGTTCGAGGGATCGCTTCGCTTCAAATCTTGAAGACAAACGGAAAGGGCTCTTTCTCCAGGACTGGCAGAAAGAACCCCTTCGCATGCAACAACCGGCGAAGCGCACAGCAAGTCGTAGTTACTCAGCGAGAGATCTGCACGTACTTCCGTCCTGCATACAGCCGAAATCCGCCGGAAGGGTCCGCCAATACCTGCAAAGGCGTCGGGCGCTTGATTGCATCATCGGTGGCGTAGCTGACGGTCAGTGCATCATGCGCTCCAATATCGGTGACGACAAACTTGTTGCCGCCAATGAATCCAATGCCCCATGCTCCCGCGGGCAAGGCCTTACCGCCAATCTTAATCGGAACTTCTGTCAGCAGGTAAGCCTGATACTTGGATGCCACGTCGCTCGAATAGCCGCTGGTATCCACCATCGTCGCCAGCATGTAATAACCATCGGCAAACTTGACCCCACCGGAGTTACGCAACTGCGTACTGGCAGACTGCGCCTTGTAGTACACGGCGGATGGCAGCAGCTTTTGCGCATCGGCAGCCTTCAGCACCGTTCCTCCGCCTTGCGCTGTCATGCTTGCGGGCATTGCCATCAAAGCCACGGCCAATGTGCCCGCGCCCATCAATGTTGTAATTGACTTCAACTGCATCGAACTACCCCCTGTCGATTTCAGAATGCGTCTGGAGTATACCGCAGCATCACGACGCCCCGCAGGAACGCAATTCGCCCCGGCGTATAATCGCACCTATGGCGGCGACAGTGCAGACCATAGCGGAGACGGCCCGCGCGCATGAAAAGCTTCAGCGGCTCGAAGCACAACTGCGCGCACGCGGCAGCGTGATGGTTGCCTACTCGGGCGGAGTCGACTCAGCTTTTCTGGCCGCCACGACGCATCGTGTGCTGGGTGACCGGATGCTGGCTGTGCTGGCCGATTCACCGAGCCTCGCGCGGCGTGACCTGGAGCAGGCCCGTTCCTTTGCCGCGACATTGGAGATGCCGCTGCGCGTGATCCAGACCGAGGAACTGGATAGACCCGAGTACGCCCGCAACGATGCCGATCGATGCTTTCATTGCAAGACAGAATTGTTTGACGGCATGAGAGCACTGGCCGCGCAACTTGGTTTTGCACACATTGCCTACGGTATGAATGCAGATGACCGGCAGGACTACCGGCCCGGGCAGCGAGCCGCGGAGGAACATGCAGTGCTTGCTCCGCTGGCCGAGGTAGGTCTGACGAAAGCTGAGATTCGTGCGCTCGCGAAAGAGGCCGGATACACGCTGTGGGACCGGCCGGCGGCGCCGTGCCTTTCATCGCGCGTGGAGTATGGCCGGGCCGTTACGCGCGAGGTGCTGGAGCAGGTGGAGCGCGGCGAGGAGAGTCTGCGGCAGCTTGGCTTTCGCGAGTTTCGCGTGCGCCACCATGGCGAGCTGGCGCGTGTGGAGATTGCTCGCACAGAACTGCCAAAGGCATTGACCATGGAGATGATGGATGCCATCACGGCTGCTTTGCGTGCCTCTGGATTCAAATACATCACGCTCGATTGCACCGGGTTCCGGTCCGGCTCGCTCAATGCAATCCTGCCCGCCGAGATCCTCAACAGGCGCCGAGAATAGCCGGCCATTTAGAATCAGGCTCGATGCGAATTGGATACCTTGAGTGTTTTTCCGGCATCAGCGGCGACATGCTGCTGGGTGCCCTGGTGGATGCAGGCGCGGACTTCGAGAGCCTGCGCAAGACGGCTGTGGCGCTGGATGTGGGCGCGGACCTTGCGTTGCGCAAGGTGATGCGCGGCGGAATGGCCGCGACCAAGGTGGATGTGCTGACGCCCGAGAGCAAGGCTGAGGTACATGAGCACCCAAACGCCGAGCCGCATGTGCATCAGCATGAGCACGGCCACGAGCACGGTCATCCTCACGACCATGAAGAGCACGCGCACCACGCGCACGGTGAAGAATCGGCACACAAGCATCAGCATGCTCACCCGCATCACCGGTCACTCTCGACCATTCTTGCGATCATCGCGCGTGCGCCGCTGGCCGATGCGGTGAAAGAGCGTGCGACACGAGCTTTTCAACTGCTGGGCGAGGCCGAAGCCGCGATACACAACATCCAAGTCGAGAAGGTGCACTTTCATGAAGTGGGCGCGGTAGACACGATCGTCGACATCGTCTGCGCGGCGCAGGGCTGCGCTGAGCTGGGCGTGGACCGCTGGATGGCCTCGGCGCTGAACGTAGGCAGCGGAACGGTCGAATGCGACCACGGCACGCTGCCGGTGCCCGCACCTGCGACTTTATCCCTGCTGGGCGATGCGCCTGTGTATGCGGCTGGCGTGCCGATGGAGCGCGTGACGCCAACCGGCGCTGCGTTGCTGCGCATGCTGAACGTGCAATATGGCTCGCTCCCGGCGATGCGCGTCAAGGCCACCGGCTACGGCGCGGGCGGGCGCGATACTCCGGGGCAGCCAAATCTGCTGCGCCTGTTGGTGGGCGAGCAGGTGGCAGAAGAGAAGGGAACGGAGCCGATTGCAATCCTTGAGACGGTGATCGACGATGCCACCCCGCAGTTGCTGGCCTACGTCAGCGAAATCTTGCTCGAGGCGGGCGCATGGGATGTCTATCGCACGCCGGTGCAGATGAAGAAAGGGCGCAGCGGCGTGCAGCTTTCCGTCCTGTGCAGTCCCGACCTTCTCCCCGCACTTCGCGAAGTTGTGTTGCGAGAGACGACGACCATCGGCGTGCACTGGCGTGTGGAGCAGAAGGCTTCTCTGGCGCGGGAGTTCACCACAGTGCAAACGCAGTGGGGACCCCTGCAGATGAAGATTGCGCGCTGGGCTGGCGGAGAAGTGGCGAATGTTTCGCCGGAGTATGAAGACTGCAAACGCATCGCGAAACAGCATGGCGTTCCGTTGAAGCGCGTGATGCAGGAGGCTATGATCGCGTATGCCGCAAGTGTCGCCAAGGAGAAGCGCGGATGAACAGGATGCAGATTGAAGCGCTGCTACACGATGTACGCGATGGGCGCACGGGTGTCGATGCTGCGCTCGAGCGGCTGCGCGATCTTCCGTTCGAAGACCTTGGCTTCGCAAAGGTGGACCATCATCGCGCGCTGCGCACCGGCATGCCGGAGGTGATCTTTGCTGAAGGCAAGACGCCGGAGCAGGTGGCGCAGATCTTTGCGCGCATGGCGGCGGCTGGCGGCAACGTGCTTGCGACGCGCGCTTCGCACGAGGCGTGCGAGGCAGTGCTGGCCGTTG
>JAJXWS010000056.1 GCA_021781495.1 Acidobacteriota bacterium
GAATGCATCCAGCAGCAGCAGCGCTGGCGTCGCCGGAATCCACGTCGTGTAATTGGTCACGATGGTTACGACCGCCTGCACCAGGGCTGCCAGCAGCGTCAGTTCCAGCCACACATACGAGCGCTCGCGGCGGTCCAGCAGGAACAGCACCATCACCACCGTCATGGCCAGCAGCAGTATGCCGGCTTCCAGAAAGCGGCTCAGCTGCGAGTGGTCCACTAGGCTCCAGTCCAGCCGCAGCAGCGCCTGCACCGGTCCCGCCAGCCCCAGCACCGGTGGGCTGTGCATTCCACCCGTATCCGCATTGATCAGCGGCGTTGAGGGGTTCATCCACACCCGCACCGCAATCGTCACCGGCCCGCTTCCCGGGCTCGCCGGCAGGTGGAACACCCGCGGCAGCGTCAGGTAGCTCGTCACGCCCTTGGCCGTAAATTTTCCAAACTCGCCGATCAGCTTGCCGTCCACGAACACCTGGTAGGCATCATCCAGGTTGTCCGGCATCATCAGCGCCAGGTTCCCTCTGCCGTCGCCCATCGCCTGCAGGTTCACCCGCAGCCGATACCACGCAAACCCGCTGTAGGCCGAGTGCCCGCGCACCGTCCAGCCAGGAACAAACCCGCTGACCCCGAGAAATGGATCCTTCACACCCGACTGCGGTGTCAGGTCCATATCTTCCCAGCGCGAGTCGTTGTAGCCCGGATCCGCCCAGGCCCGGTCGTCCCCCGTGTGGAACTTCCATGGTCCCGTCAGTTGCAGGGTCGAAGCTCCCAGCACCACCTGCCCTGATCCGTCCGGAGAAGCGGACGCAGCAGGGGTCTGCTCCGTTGCCGCATGCGCCAGCCCCGCCAGCAGACAACATGCCAGCGCGAGCCGCATGCTTTTCCACACACGGACCAAAGCAAACCGGAGAAACAAATCGTACAGGAGCATTGCAGGTTAGGCCTCTCGTCGTCGGGGATGAAAAACAGAAGCCCTGAATATCCACAGAGCATACCCGCAATAGCGCTAAACTGCAACTTTTGTGTGATTTAATTACTCGTTAATTAACCCCTACGTGATGTCTTCCGTGTCATACGCAGGAGAGACCGTCCGGCGTTTCGGAATGCCGTGCACCGAAGACAGCAAGTCGTCCACCACGTCTTCCAACTGACGCTGGCTTTCAATCACCGCGCTCATGCTTTTCAGTTCCTCGGGGTCGGCCGCACGCTCCACCAGCGCCACTGCGTGGCATTGCGCCACGTGGTCCAGTCCCAGGCCTTCCGGCGTCTTGGCCTTGATGCTCACCTGGTCGATGCCCACGCACAGCAGGTCGGCCACCCGGGCCCGCATCTCGCCGGCAATCGGCGCAATCTTCGGTGCGGCCAGCACCAGTGTTGTATCAATATTCACGATGCGATAACCGGCGTGCTGCAGCTCTTCCATCGCCAGATTCAGAAAGATCGCCGAGTCGGCATTCTTCCAGCGCGGATCTCCCGGCGGAAAAAAGCTGCCGATATCGCCCGCCGCCACCGCGCCCAGCAGCGCGTCCGTAATCGCGTGCAGCAGCACGTCGCCGTCGGAGTGGCCCGCCAGGCCCTCAGGATGCTCCAGCGTCATGCCGCCAATCCGCAGCGGTACACCTGGCTTGAATGCGTGCGAGTCCCAGCCAAATCCAATCCGTGTATCCATGTTCTCCGTGCCTGTTCTTTGCCAGCTTCAACAGTGGTTGGGCATCTTTGCCGGGGGCCCGCGGTTCCGGTCTTCACACCCGGCAAACCGCTATCGCTCCGGGGTTTCCGCTCTCAGCGGCTGCGCTGCCTCAGGTAGAACTCAGCCAGTTCCATATCCCCCGGCTGCGTAATCTTCAGATTAACCTGAGAGCCCGGCACCACCGCCACCGGCGCGCCCGAGCGCTCCACCACAGACGCTTCGTCCGTGCCCACAAAGCCGTCCTTGATCGCCTCCGCAAAGGCCTCCTGCAGCAGCCCGTAGCGAAAGCCCTGCGGCGTCTGCGCCAGCACCACAAACTCCCGTGGAATCGTGGATGTAATCAGCGCTCCATGGGCCGTGCGCTCCACCTGCTTGATGGTGTCCACCGCCGGAAGTCCCACAATCGCCGCGCCGTGTTCCGCCACCGCATCAATCGTGCGCTCAATCGTCGCCGTATCAATCAGCGGACGCACCGCGTCGTGCACCAGCACAATATCGTCCGGCGCGGCGGGCACCGCGGCCAGCGCATTGGCCACGGACTCCTGCCGGCTGTCGCCGCCCTCCACCACGTGCACGCGCCCGGCAAAGCCGTGCTCGGTCACCTGGCCCTGCACGCGCTCCACCTCTGTCCTGCGCACGGCCACATAGATCGCGGTAATGCGCGGCACGGCAGCAAACGCGCGCAGCGAGTGGATCAGGATCGGAATGCCGCCAAGGGCCACAAACTGTTTCGGTTGCGGGCCGGCCATCCGGGTTCCCAGCCCCGCAGCGGGAAGAATCGCAAACACTTGCATAACTCGTGGAGTATACAACGCGGGTGCCCTGTGCGTGGCGAACCGCCGGTTTTCCCCCGGCTGCTGGCGCTATCATCCTCTGGTGCACGCTCCCTTGCCACCGCCGCTGCCCCTCGATACCGCGCTGCTCACCCCCGGCCTGCGCCTTGCCGTCGGCCTCTCCGGCGGAGCCGACTCCGTCGCCCTGCTCCGCGCCCTTGCCGAGCGCGGCAGAGAACTCGGCCTCGTCCTCCACGCCGCCCACCTGCACCACGGCCTGCGCGGAGAGGAAGCCGACGCCGACCTAGACTTTGCCCGCGAACTCGCCGGCAGTCTCGGCGTTCCCTTCCACCAAGCCCACGTCGATGTCGCTGCGGAGGCCCGCCCCGACCCCGCCTCCTGCAAGCCCGCCGAGACCACCGAGGAGGCCGCCCGCCGCCTGCGCTATGCATGGTTCCGGCGCCTCATGGCCTCCGGTGAAGTGGATGCCATCGCCACCGCCCACACCCTCGACGACCAGGCTGAAACCGTCCTCGCCAAGCTGCTGCGCGGCGCCTGGACCGAGGGCCTCTCCGGCATTCATCCCGTCCTCCAGTACCCCGAAGGACGCATCCTCCGTCCCTTCCTTGCCACCACCCGCGCCCAGGTAGAGGCTTACCTCCTCGCTCTCGGCCAGCCCTGGCAGGAGGACTCCAGCAACCGCCATCTCACCTACACCCGCAACCGCATCCGCCACCAGCTTCTGCCGCAGCTCGAAACCTGGAACCCTCGCCTGCGCGAGCTGCTGGCCCACATGGCCGAGTTGGCCCGCGACGAGGACGACTGGTGGCAGGCCGAGATCGCCCGCCTTGCCCCGCAGCTCATCCTGCCCGGCCGCCCCGTGCGCGGCGGTGGACGCGCTGCCGGCGAGGGACTGGCCATCGACGTCACCCGCTTCGCCGCCCTTGCCCCCGCGCTCCAGCGCCGACTGCTGCGCCACGCCGCCGGCCGGCTCGGCGCCAACCCCGACTTCGACTCTACCCAGGCCCTGCGCGCCCTCGCCCTCACCGGCCGCGCCGGGCAAAAGCGCGAGCTGGCCCAGGGCCTGCGCGCCGAGCGTACCCACCGCGAGCTGCGCCTTACCCTTGCCCCAACGGCTTCGCCCACCGCTCCGGGCCAGCCCGCCCCGCAGTACGTCATCCCCATCCCCGGCCGGGTGCAGGCCCCCGCCTTCGGCCTGCACATCGAAATCGCGCTCTCCGCCCCGGCTCTGGCTCCGACTTCAGCCACCTCCGGGGCAACCGCTCTGCTGCGCTCCTGGAAGCCCGGCGACCGCGTCCGCCTGCGCTACTCCTCAGGCCCTCGCAAGGTCAAGGAAGTCCTTGAACGTCTGCATGTTACAGGTTCCAGCCGTGCCCTCTGGCCGGTCGTCGAGGTTGGCGGTCGCATCGTCTGGATGCAGGGGGTCGAAGTCGAGCCCGAACCGGGACTCACCCTCACCGCCGAACCGCTCGTTTCATCCCCCGTTGAGTCGTAGGAGTTTTATCGTCTTCGGAGTACAATCAGGGCTACTGCTCATCCGGCGGTTAGGGGGAAAGTGTCTCCCGCCAGGGCGTTTCGTATTTCCTGTGACTTCGGACACATTACGGGCGTCTAAATGGATGATGGAGGCGGTGCTGGAAGTCCTGTCAGCGGATACTCCCCCGCCGGGAAAGAGGAATCCTGGTGAATTCGACCGTCAAGACGATCATGTTCTGGGTCTTTATACTCATCTGCCTGATGTTGCTCTGGGGCGTTGTCCAGCGCGGCACCAGCATGGGCAAGGACACGGAAGTTTCCTACTCTGATCTGCTCGACAAGATCGATGCACAGCAGGTTCAGGATGTCACTATTCAGGGCACGGAGCTCCGCGGCCATCTGAAGGCCAACCCCAAGGATCAGTTCCACACCACGATCCCGGCCAGCACTGACACCCTGATCGAGAAGCTGCACAATGCCAAGGTGGCCTTCACGCTGAAGGATCCCCAGAGCAACATTCTGCTTCCCCTGCTCTTTAACGTAGGCCCGTTCATTCTGCTCGGAGCCATCTGGTTCTTCATGCTGCGCCAGATGCAGTCCGGCGGCAACAAGGCGCTCTCGTTCGGCAAGAGCCGAGCCCGCCTGCTCTCCATGCAGCAGAAGAAGGTCACATTCAAGGATGTGGCCGGCGTGGATGAAGCCAAGGAAGAGCTCAAGGAGATCATCGAGTATCTGCGCGAGCCGCAGAAGTTCCAGAAGCTCGGCGGCCGCATCCCCAAGGGCGTCCTGCTCGTCGGACCTCCCGGAACCGGCAAGACCCTGCTGGCGCGCGCCGTGGCCGGCGAGGCCAACGTGCCCTTCTTCTCCATCTCTGGCTCTGACTTCGTGGAGATGTTCGTCGGCGTCGGCGCAAGCCGCGTCCGCGACCTCTTCGAGCAGGGCAAGAAGAACGCCCCCTGCATCATCTTTATTGATGAAATCGACGCCGTCGGCCGCCATCGTGGCGCCGGTCTCGGCGGCGGACACGACGAGCGCGAGCAGACCCTGAATCAGTTGCTCGTGGAGATGGACGGCTTCGAGTCCAACGACGGAGTCATCCTCGTCGCCGCCACCAACCGTCCTGACGTGCTCGACCCTGCCCTTCTGCGCCCCGGCCGTTTCGACCGCCGCGTCGTCGTCGGCCTGCCCGACGTTCGTGGCCGCGAAGAGATCCTCCGCGTCCACATCAAGAAGGTGCCCATCTCAGACGACGTCAACCTCAACGTGCTTGCTCGCGGCACACCGGGCTTCAGCGGCGCCGACCTCGCCAACATGGTGAACGAGGCCGCGCTCAACGCCGCCCGCGCCAACCGCAAGCAGGTCACCATGTACGACTGCGAGCTCGCCAAGGACAAGGTCCTCATGGGCGCGGAGCGCAAGTCCATGCTGCTCACCGACGAGGAGAAGCGGGTCACCGCCTATCACGAGGCGGGGCATGCCCTTGTCTCCTTCCTGCGCGAGGACTCTGACCCCATCCACAAGGTCACTATCATCCCCCGCGGCATGGCGCTCGGCGTCACCGTCTATCTGCCCGACGACCGCCACAACTACACGCGGGAGTATCTTGAGACCCGCCTGGCCACGGCCTACGGCGGCCGCGTTGCCGAGGAGATCTTCCTCAACCAGATGTCCACCGGCGCCGGCAGCGATATCGAAACCGCCACGGACCTCGCCCGCCGCATGGTCTGCGAGTACGGCATGAGCCGCCTTGGTCCGCTCACCTTCGGCAAGAAGGAGGAGCAGATCTTCCTCGGCCGCGAGATCGCTCAGCACCGCGACTTCTCCGAGGAGACGGCCCGCCAGATCGACCTCGAAGTCCGCCGCCTCATCGACGATGCCTACCAGTCGGCACGCACCATCCTTGAGTCCAACAAGGACGCCATGCACCGCATCGCCGCCGCTCTGCTGGAGCGCGAAACGATCGACGCCGAGGAGGTTCGCCTGCTCATCGAGGGCAAGGAACTGCCTCCCGTCCGCTCCGTGCTGGCGTCGCCCAGTGACGGCGGCAGCGGCACCGGTCAGCAGGTCCTCAAGCCGGAGAGCCGTCCCGGCTCAGGCACCTTCCCTGAGGGCTCGCCCTCCCCGGCATAACCCGCGTTCTGCGCAAACACGAGGGGCCGCTCCAACCGGAGCGGCCCCTCGCTATTTCAGCCTGCAACCGTACCGGCTGCGCGGCTCTTAGAACAACTTGTATCCCAGCCCCACGCTGAAGCCGTAAGGATGCAGTTGCGCGGTCTGCCCCACCAGCCAGTCCGGAAACTGCTGATACTCGAAGTCGATGGCGCGCAGGCTCCAGTGGTCATCCAGCTTCACGTCGGCGCCGCCGCCATAGGCAATCGTGGCGCAGTGGCAGTTCGTCACGTTGTACTCAAAGTTCATGTTCGTGATGCCGAACAGCACCTTGCCGTAAGGCGTCACCGGTCCCCACGTATGGATGGGCACCTTCGGCCCGATCAGGTAATTGTCCTGGTAGATGTTGTGGTACTGGTGGAAGCGCAGCACGCGCGCCTCGCCCTCCGCCTGCACCCAGCGCGTCAGTTTCAGGTCCAGATAGGTGCCAATGCCCACCAGGTATTGCGGACTGGCGTTGGGAGCGTTGCCCCCCATATAGTCCGGTTGAAAGAAAGACCCCATTGCGCCAATGGTCAGCGAGGGCTGCCGCCACGTGCCATCGTGCACCACCTGTGCCCCGGCCTTCGCAGCCCCGGCGCTCAGCAGGCAAGCCAGCAGAACTACACAAACTCGTTTCATGTGCTCAGGAATCCTGTGTCTTGAGATTTGGCCCGTCCGGCCAGTCCTTGTCGCGATCTCCGGCTGTTCGTTCCTTGATACTGGCCGGCACCCGCGTCTCGCCTACCCGCAGGAACCACGGCATGCAGTCCTTCAGGCCGCCGGAGCGGCTCAATCCTCAGGCAAATCCTGCCTCAAAAAATCTTGTAGCCGATTCCGGCGCTTACGCCATAGGGCGCCAGTGTCCCAAACGCCCAGTTCGGCCACTTCTGGTACTCAAAGTCCACGGCGCGCAGCGTCCAATGCCGGTTCAGCTGGATATCCGCCCCGCCGCCCATCGCCACATCCGCAAACCGGCCATAGGCGTAGTTGTACTGGAAGTTCATCCTCGCCACTCCCGCCAGCACCTTCACATAGGGTGTCACGCGTCCAAACTGGCGTATCGGCACCCTGGGGCCAATCAGGTAGTTGTCCTGGTTCACGTTGGCGAACTGGTGAAAGCGCAGCCACCGGCCTTCAGCCTCCACCTGCACCCAGCGTGTCAGTTTCAGATCCACGTACACGCCCACTCCATACAGCGTGTTCGGTCCATAGTCCGGCTGGAACATCGATCCCAGCCCCCCGGCTGTCAGGGAAATTGTCTTGTCATAGGCCGACGGAGTTACCTGGGCGCGGGCCGTTGCCGCCCCCGCATACAGCAGACAAACAAGCAGAAAAAGGGAAAGACGTCTCATGTGCAGGACCGTCAGGCCAGTCCCATTCGCCAAGCCTCGTGATCGGGGGAAGTCCGGGCTTTGCTGCTGGAACTGGCCGGTTCTTTGAGCGTTGGGGTCATCCGCGCGGAGATGCGTCTTGCACCTCCGCGCGGTTGCATCGGTTATTGGGGATTGGTCGTGGTCGCGCCCTGCTGCTGAGCCGGAGCGTTGCCGCCCGCCTGCTGGGCCGCGTTCGGGTCCGCGGCGGGCTGCTGCTGGCCGGTGCCTGTGCCGCCGGCCGTCGTGGGCTGCGCGTTCTGCATGTCCTCAAAGCGCCGCAGCTTGAAGTACACCGGCGTCACCTCCAGCGGCATCTTGTCCCGCGGATTCATCGGCGCATAGCGCTTGGCGTTCAGCATCTGCACGCGGTCGCTCCACGGATCCACCTTCAGCCAGCTTCCCAGCGGCAGCGCCGGAATCTGCGCCATATCGTCCCAGTTGATCTTCGGCGCCTGGTGTGCCAGGTCCGCCATCCACGGCGTGCCGTCCGACTTCAGCATGGAGTCGCCCAGCTTCGGCGTGTTCAGGTCCTTCAGCACCTTGCCCCGCTCCGCCAGCTGCTCCCAGTAGAGTCCCGCGCTGGGCAGCTTGTCCTTGTACATCGAGGCCTGCAGATACTCCATCGCCTTCTTGGCCGCCGCCGCATCGTCCGGCTCCGTGTGCGCCATATCGATGCGCTGGAAGGTGGCCTCATCCGGGAAGAGCAGCCGGTCATTGAATGCGTAACGCGTATCGATGTGGTGCCCCAGCGCCACGTGCGCCAGCTCCAGCGCAATCACTGAGGCAATCGACTCCTCATTCGGCAGCGTGTCCAGCAGTCCCTTGCTGATCAGGATCGTGTTACCCACCGTCGTCGCTTCAATCGTTGAGGTCAGCAGCACGCGGCAGTGCACCGGCGACGAGAACGCCAGATTGTTCGGCACCGCCAGGTTCACCACAATCTGGTCCAGCACCTGCGTCTCATAGCCGTTCGGCGTCAGCGGAGCCACCAGCCCCGCCTGCTCCAGACGGTCGATTACGTTGTTCTCCGCCTGCGTCACCCAGTCGCGCGTGGCCTGCAACGGGCTCACGTCCTGCGAGTCGTCGCTCTTGTCCACGGCGTCCTGCACCGTCACGCTCACGTTCTCGCTCTCGCGCGTGGGCAGCTTCAGGGAATAGCCCCAGAAGCGCGTCTGCGCCTTCAGCCCCGGCGACTTCGGATTCTCCGTGCGGTGCGTCTCTTCCACGTAGATCGCCACCGGCAGCCACACGCCCGGCTGCAGATTCATCCGCCAGCTGTCAAAGTGGAAGTAGTACCGCGAGTCGCCGATTCGCCCCGCGTTCGTATACGTGCCGTTGAACCGCACCACGTTGCCGCCCTGGTCCTCAATCCAGATGCGCCCGTAAAAGCGTCCGCGTCCCGTCACCCTCGGATGCACGTCGAACACCCACGTCCGCACCGATCCCAGAAACTCCCGGCGCACAAAGTTGAACTCGTAGTGCTGCTGGTCAAATCCCGTCGGGTCCAGGAACATCATCTGCATAAAGCCCGTCGGGTTGTAGGTGAACCGCGTATCCAGCCCCAGCGATTTCGTCAGGTTCACAATCGCGGCCAAAGAACCCCGGAAGAATCCGCGCCCGTCTTCCTTGCGCGGCGAGTAGGAAACATCGTAAAAAGCCTTGCCAAAGTCCACCCGGCTCAGCGTGTACTGGTCATCCACCGGCACCGTGTACAGCTTCGCGTCCGGCCGCGTGTCCTGGATGTAAGTCTCCACCAGCGGGGTGCGCTGTTGAATGCTCTTGATCAGCACCTTTTCCTGCGCTACCGCCTTCTCCACCAGTGCCGCCTGGTCTGCGGTCAGGGGTTCTGACTGCTGGTACACCGGTGTCTTCTTCTTCGCATATGAGCAGGTCACGCCCATCATCAGAATGAGCAAGGTGAGGGGGATCTTGCGAAATTTCATGTCATGCTCCTGGGGGTTCGTCTTGCCAGTCTCTGGCCTCAAAGGACCCGCCGGAAACCTCCCGGCATCTTCCGGTCCCTGCAAGGAAAAAACAAAAGTCCCGTATTACGCCAACTGAAACGTGATCGTAATATTCGTCGTCAGGTCCACGGCCCGCCCGTCGCGCGTCGCCGGCCTGAAGCGAATCTGCTGCGCCACGCGCCTTGCTTCTTCATCCAGCCCGTGACCCAGCCCATGCACCACCTGCTGCACAATCACATGTCCGCTCGCGGTAAACGTCACGCGCAGAATCACGTCGCCCTGCACATGCAGTTGCCGCGCCTCGGGAGTGTATTGCACCGGAGGTTTCGACAGCACCTCCAGGTTCGTCGATGCGGGCGCGACCGCGCGTGTCGGCATGGCCGCCACCGTCGTCTCCCGCGGAATGCCTGCAGAAGCCACCCGGCCGCCCTGATACGCGCCTGTAGGAGCCGTGCCCGTTCCGCCCGGAATGCCCGCCGAGGCCACCCGGCCCACCACGCCCGCATTCGAGCCCGCCCGCGTGCCGTTGCCAATGCCCGTGGAGCCCACCACGCCGCGCGGCGCCACCGCCGGCCCCGTCATTCCGCCATACGGGTTGCCAATCGCCGCCACCGTCGCCGGCCGCGTCGCATTCGGATTCGGCGTCACGCCAAACAGTTGTCCAAAGTGCACCGGCGCCGTTGAAATCTTCTGCTGGGGTGCCTGCGCCGGAGCCGCTGCCGTCAGCGCGGCCTTCGGCTGCGGAGCCAGAATGATCGACGGCCTCGCCGCCTTCATCACCGGAACCGTCAGCTTCTGCTCCATCTGGATCTTCAGCACAGGCTTCGGCTCGGGACGCGGCATGTTGATCTTCGGCGCGTCAAACTTCACCACCGCCGGCTTGGGCAGCTTCGGCGGAGGCGTTACCTTCACTTTTACCTTCGGCTCGGGCGGCTTTGTCGGAAAGATCAGTTCCGTCTGCTCAAACTTGTGCTGTTCAATCGCATGCTTGGCCATCATGCCCACATACAGCACCACCGCAAGAATGCACAGGTTCACCACCGTGCTCGTAACAAAGGATCGGGTCCTGCCCTCCGGCTCGGGGAGCAGGCCGAAGCGGGTATCTACAGGATAGGAGTTCACCGGCATATCACTTGATTCCTCAGTTGGGGCCATGGAAACGGCGGGGGGTTCGTTTTCTTCAGTCCGGAAACTGACGGAGGTTGCTTTGTTTTTACCTTGCGCACTTCGCTCAATCCTGCTCCATCCTGCTTGCCCGGCGGCATCCGCTCCTCGTCGCGACCGCCCGATATCGCGTTCCTGTTCCTGTTTCCATGCGGAGGCTTGGCGCCCACGCCCGCCCGGGGGCTTTTCGGCTCTCGCAATGCCAAGGCGCGCACGTCCGCACGACGGCCCGTTGACCTGCATAGTTGGATGCTGTTTTTTGTGTTTGCAGATGCGAGGGAAAATCGGATTCGGGCGGCATGGCCACATGTACAGTACAGCCGCGGCCCCTGCCGCGCCTGTCCGTGCGGCGCGCGGGCCTTCCTGTGCTGTACGTTATGTCCTTCGAGCACACCCTGAACACCCAGGTACTCCCATTCCCGTCCAAGGCAGATTTCATCTGGAGCAGAGCACGACCTGCAAGGATCAAAAAAGTGGACTGTGCCCGGCATTGTTGGCGCGGTTCCTGCAAAAATCTGCATCGCGCGCATGCACGTCACATGTGCACCCAAGGCGCCGCCTGTCCGGCGGTCTCCCGGCCGCCAGCGGAAACGCTGGCCAACCTTGCCTCCTGTATTAGACTTACGGTAAACCAAACCGTACTGGGAAGGACAGTGAATTTGTGAAGATTCTGGTTACCGGTGGCGCAGGGTATATAGGTGGTACCGTGGCGGGCCTTCTCGCTTCGCAGGGCCACAAGGCCGTTGTATTTGACAACTTGAGCCATGGCCGCCGCGAGCTCATTCCCGCGGGCGTGGACTTCGTGGAAGGGGAACTCGCTGACCGGCCCGCGATTGAAAACCTTTTCATCGAGGCCAGAAACTCCGGCTACCCCTTCGACGGCGTCCTCCATTTCGCCGCACTCATCGAGGCCGGCGAGTCCATGCAGAAGCCCGAAATCTACTTCCGCAACAACACCGCCTCCACCCTCTCGCTCCTTGAGGCCGTCCTCACCCACGGGCCGCGACGCCTCGTCTTCTCCTCCACCGCCGCCGTCTACGGCGAGCCCACGGTCGTCCCCATCCCCGAGGACGCCGCCCTCCAGCCCACCAACGCCTACGGCGAGTCCAAGCTCCTCGTCGAGCACATGCTGCGCTGGTTCCACCGCATTCACGGCCTCCGCTACGCCTCGCTCCGCTACTTCAACGTCGCCGGAGCCCCCGAAGGCCCCTACGGCATCACGCGCGGCGAGGCCCACGAGCCCGAGTCGCACCTCATCCCCCTCATCCTCGACGTCGCCCTCGGCCGCCGTTCCTCCATCCGCATCTACGGAGACGACTACCCCACACCCGACGGCACCTGCATCCGCGACTACATCCACGTCTCCGACCTCGCCGATGCCCACCTGCTCGCCCTCCGCGCGCTCGACTCCGACGCCAACGACGGCCGTCTCATCTACAACCTCGGCAACGGTCAGGGCTTCAGCGTGCGCCAGGTCATCGAGTCCGCCCGCCGCGTCACCGGCCATCCCATCCCCGCCGAGGTCCATCCCCGCCGTCCCGGCGACCCCGCCGTCCTCGTCGCAGGCTCACAAAAGGCCATTCGCGAGCTCGGCTGGCAGCCCCGCTACACCCAGCTCGACGACATCCTCCGCACCGCCTGGGCCTGGCACCAGAAGCGCTACCAGCTCTAAACGCACAAAGGCCTTCCCGCGGCAGCCCGCCCGGGAAGGCCTCTCTGTCTCCAGCGCGGCGCGGTTGCCCTACGGCAAATCCCGCACCCAGATGTTGCGATAGCTGATCGGCTCGCTCTTGTCGCCATGCGCCTGCAGCTTGATAGGCGCCTTGTCGTACTTCTTGTAGAACGGTTTGCCGATGTAGAGCGTCTGCCCCTTCAACTCAAAATGATCGTCCACCAGCACGCCGTTCAAAAACACCGTCACGTACGCCGGAGACTTCAGCGTGCCGTCCTCGTTGAACACCGGCGCGGTCCACACCACGTCATAGCTCTGCCACTCGCCCGGTTTCCGGCTCGCGTTCACCAGCGGAATGCTCTGCTTGTACAGGCTGCCCACCATGCCGTTCACGTAGGTCGGATTGTTGTAGCCGTCCAGCACCTGCAGCTCATAGCCCGCGTCGCCCGTCCCTGTCGATGCCAGAAACACCCCGCTGTTCCCGCGCCCCTGTCCGGAGCCAGTAATGTCCGCCGGTATCCGCCACTCAATGTGCAGCTGATAGTTCCGAAACGCGCGCTTGGTCTCAATGCTGCCCGCCGTCTTGCTCACCGTCAGAATGCCGTCGTGCACAATCCACTGCGCGGGCGACTTGTCCTGCACCTCCACCCACTCGTCCTCGTTGTGGCCGTCAAACAGCACAATCGCGTCCGACGGAGCCGCCGCGCAGCCTGCGCCCGGCGTCACCACCCGCGGAACCGGCTGCCACAACTCCGTCTCTTCCGGCTTCATCTGGGTTGATTTCTGTTCCGTCCCCGGCTGCTGCGCCATCAGGCCTGCGCCTGCCAGCGCCAGCGCCGCAAAAACAAAAAGATTGGAAACCTGTGTCCTCATCATTCCCGCGAGTGTACACCCTGCAGTGGCCGCGTCATCCAACCACACCACCCCCTGTCATCCTGAGCGACCAAAGCCGGGTGCCCCAGGTCTCGCTTCTGAGACCTGGGACGAACAAACTCCGCGTGCGCCACCCCACCCCGGTTGCCCCATCCATGCCGCGCCCTTTGCGGCATGGGTGGGAAACCACAAACCCCAATCCATCAGCTTGTCATCCTGAGCGACCAAAGGGAGTCGAAGGATCCGCGGTTGCCGGGTGCCCCAGGTCTCGCTTCTGAGACCTGGGAGGAAACAAACTCTGGGTGCCCCATCCATGCCGCGCCCTTTGCGGCATGGGTGGGAAACCACAAACCCCAATCCATCAGCTTGTCATCCTGAGCGACCAAAGGGAGTCGAAGGATCCGCGGTTGCTTTTCACGTCTCCCAACACGAGACGGGATCACCAAACACAAACGCCTCATGGCCGCTCGGCCATGAGGCGTTTCCCTTCCAGCCTTCAATCCCTACTGCTTGCCGAACCGGTACACAAACCCGAACGTAAACCCGCGGCTGTTCTGCAGCGTCGATCCAAAGCCCGTGCCCATGTACTCTCCGCCCAGCCGGACAGACAGGTTCGGGCTCACGTTCACCTCGCCCAGCAGGCTGGCGTTGAACGCATACGTCCATCCATCGGGATACATCCCCAGCGCTTGCCCGCCAAACCCGTTCGTGTCACCGGAGAAGTTCCCATGCGAGGTACCCCCCATCACGCGCCCGGCAATCGAGTACTTCGGATGCAGATAGAAGCGGTACACCGGTCCCGCCAGAATGTCGTACTGGCTGATCGCGGGCCGCGTAATCGAGCTCGGATTCAGTCCCACGTACGGCGTGCCATAGTAGCCGCGCCCATCCACCGTCACGCCCAGCCGCTCGTTGTAGTAGCGTGTCAGCGCCGTGTCCCAGGCGTACATCGTCACCCGCTGCTTGTTTGGCCCGGGAATAAAGCGCTGGTAGTCCATCCCCAGGTACGCCTCATACAGGTGCGAATACGTGTCATGAATCGCCTGTGCGCGGCGCTGTGCACGGCGGGCGCGAATGCGCGCCTGCACGCTCAGCTCGCCCGGGCTCAGGGTTTCGTTCTGCGCGGTGCCCGTGGCACCCGCAGGCTGCTGTGTCTGTTCCTGGGCTACGGGACTGCCATCCAGACTGGAGCTTGAAGCTGCGCTCTCAGCCATCACAGCCTGGGACGCCGGCAAAGTCAGAGCCAGCAAAAGAGCAAGACGGCGAAAAGAATACATCGCTTTCGGGATACCTCCACGGCGTTACGGAAGCACCCGCAATCCAAGCGCTCCCCCATACCGTATTAAATCATCTTGGACCGGCGTTAGGGGCATTCCCCCTCCGCTTTGCCTGCCTATCCCGCCGCACCGCGCAGAATTCCCCCGCTTCCCCGCGCCCATCCCGCACAAAATACTCTAGGATGTTAGGGAAACGGAGGCCGCATCCCAAATGGCTCGTATTCTCTTCGGGATTATCCTGGGCATTCTTCTGGTGCCCGTCACAGTATTTCTCTGGTTCCAGCACGGAACCGTCCCCGTCGCCGTCGCGGACAAACCTTTCCCCTTTGAGCGCCGCATCGTCGGCATTCCGCTCCATGCGCGCATTGACCGCGAGCGCATCGACCTTGTTCCCATCTCGCCCGATGACACCAACCTCATCGCCGGCGCCCACATCTACGCTGACAAGTGCGCCTTCTGCCACGGCTTCCACGGCAAGCCCTCGGATATCGGCGACAACATGTACCCCAAGGCCCCGCAGCTCTGGGAGAAGCACCACAATGGCAACGTCGTCGGCGTCAGCGATGACCCGCCCGGCGAAACCTACTGGAAGGTCTCCAACGGCATCCGCCTCACCGGCATGCCCTCCTACGTGCATCAGCTCACAGACACTGAAATGTGGCAGGTAAGCCTGCTGCTGGCCAACGCCAACAAGCCCCTGCCGCCCGCCGCCGGAGCCATCCTCCACATCACGGCCGTCGCCCCACCCGCCGCCGGAGCCGCACAGCCCGCCACCAACTAGCCAACCCCCGCGCCCCACGCCGGGGCCGGGCGCCAGCCCTCAGATAAGGAGCACGACCATGAAATTTCTTGAAGCCCTGCGCAAAGGATTCGGCTTCTTTCTGATGAGTCTTGGCGTCTCGGCCCCGGCAAAAAAGCCCGCGCCCCGGCCCGGCAGCACCGGCCCTGCCGGCAAAGCCTCCTAGCCCGCCCGCCCCTGTCCCCCGCTCCCAACCCGCACCAGCCACCCTCGGAGCCCCTCGTCATGAAGCAACCCCGACTGTTCTGCGCCGCACTCGTTCTCGCCGCCCTCACCCTCGCAACCGGCCTGCCCGCCCTCGCGCAGACAGACGACTACTTCTCCAACTGGCCGCAGGGCGACTCCCCGCAGGAAGTCGGCAAGCGCCTCGCTGAGCACTTCGTCACCAGCCCCCACCAGTACACCGCCACCATCCACTACTCTGAGGCGGTCTCCTGGTACGGCGCGCTCACCTTCGCCCAGCTCACCCACGACGACGCCCTCCGCACCGAGCTCATCCATCGCTTTGAGCCCCTCATGCCCGGCGGCGCCGAGGCCTCTCGCCGCCCCATCCGCCACCACGTCGACGACTCCATCTTCGGCATCGTCCCCCTCGAAATCGCCATCCAGACCAAAGACCCCAAATTCCTCACCGAAGGCAAATACTGGGCCGACCGCCAGTGGGAGAACCCCCAGCCAGACGGCCTCTCCGGCGAAACCCGCTTCTGGGTCGATGACATGTACATGCTCGCCATGCTCCAGCTTGAGGCCTACCGCGCCACCGGCGACCGCAAGTACCTCGACCGCGACGCCAACGAGATGGTTGCCTACCTCGACAAGCTCCAGCAGCCCAACGGCCTCTTCTTCCACGCCCCCGACGTGCCCTTCTACTGGGGCCGCGGAGACGGCTGGTTCGCCGCCGGCATGGCCGAGATGCTCCGCGACCTGCCCGCCGACCACCCCCAGCGCGCCCGCATCCTCCGCGGATACCGCCTCATGATGGCCGCGCTCCTCCGCTACCAGGGCAAGGACGGCATGTGGCGCCAGCTCATCGACCACGACGACGCATGGCCGGAAAGCTCCAGCTCCGCCATGTTCACCTTCGCCATGATCACCGGCGTCAAAAACGGCTGGCTCGACCCCATCACCTACGGGCCCGCAGCCCGCCGCGCCTGGATCGCCGTCGTCGGCTACATCGACCAGAACTCCGACGTCACCAGCGTCTGCGAAGGCACCGGCAAAAAGAATGACCTTGAGTACTACCTGGCCCGCCGCCGCCGCACCGGCGACTTCCACGGCCAGGCCCCCGTCCTCTGGGCCGCCTCCGCCCTCCTCCGCTAAACACCCACTCCACCAACTACCGGGTGCCCCAGGTCTCGCCTCTGAGACCTGGGAGAAAAACAAACTTCGGGTGCCCCAGGTCTCGCCTCTGAGACCTGGGATTACAAGCGATTGCCGGGTGCCCCATCCATGCCGCGCCTTTGCGGCATGGGTGGGAAACCACAAACCCCACCCCACCCATGTCATCCTGAGCGACCAAAGGGAGTCGAAGGATCCGCGGTTGCATTTCCCACCCCGCCGCACCAAACTTCCTGCAACCCCCGGCCCGTCTTCCCAGTCCAATCCACTGGGTGTACCCTCTCCCTAGCGGGCACACCCGCAAAGTTCTTCCCCAATGACCAACCGCACCTTCAAAGACCGTCTCCGCGCCTTCTGGGACTTCTTTGTCCTCTTCAGCGGAATCTCCACCGTGTCGAACCTCTCGCGCACGCGCCGCCATCCCATCCTGGCCCGCGGCATCTTCCTCTTCCGCCAGCCCGGCCGCGACTAAGCCCGGCCAATTGGTAAAATGAACTTATGCCGCTGACCCGCCAACAGGCCCTCGACTACTTCAACTCCCCTGATCTGCTCGGTATTGGCATGGAGGCCGACGCCCTCCGCCGCCGTCTCCACCCCGAGGGCGTGGTCACCTACATCATCGACCGCAACATCAACTACACCAACTTCTGCACCGAGTACTGCACCTTCTGCGCCTTCTATCGCCCCCTCAAGGGCGCCCGCTCGGAAGAGGGCTACATCCTCGACTTCGAGACCATCTACCAGAAGATTGCCGAAACCGTCGAGATGGGCGGCACCGGCGTCCTCATGCAGGGCGGCATCCACCCCGATCTCAAAATCGACTGGTTCGAGAGCCTCTTCACCGGCATCAAGCAGCGCTTCCCGCAGGTCTGGCTCCACTGCCTCTCCGCGTCCGAGGTCCTCGCCATCGCCGAGTACTCGAACCTCGACCTCCGCACCACCATCGCCCGCCTCCGCGACGCCGGCCTCGACTCCATCCCCGGCGGCGGCGCTGAAATCCTCGACGACGACGTCCGCCACCGCATCGCGCGCCTCAAGTGCCGCACCGAGGACTGGGTCTCGGTCCACCGCACGGCGCATCAATTGGGAATGCGCACCACCGCCACCATGATGTTCGGCGTCGGCGAAACCTTCGACCAGCGCATCAACCACTTTGAAGTCGTCCGCCGCCTCCAGGAAGAAACCGGCGGCTTCACCGCCTTCATCCCCTGGAGCTTCCAGCCCAAGCACACCGCCCTCGGCGGCCGCGGCTGGGACGAGGCCACCTCCGTCGAGTACCTCAAGACTCTCGCCATCTCCCGCCTCTATCTCGACAACATCGAGAACGTGCAGGCCTCCTGGGTCACGCAGGGCCTAAAGGTCCTCGAGCTCGGCCTCCACTTCGGCGGCAACGACGTAGGCTCCGTCATGCTTGAGGAAAACGTCGTCAAGGCCGCGGGCACCAGCAACTGCACCACCGAGGAAGAGCTCCGCCGCATCATCCGCGACGCCGGCTTCAAGCCCGTCCAGCGCGACACCCTCTACCGCACCATGTTCCTCAACTAAGCGCACGCTCCCTGACGCGAAGGGTGCCTGACGCCGGGTGCCGGGTGCCCCAGGTCTCGCTTCTGAGACCTGGGAGAAAACAAACTCTGGGTGCCCCATTCATGCCGCGCCCTTTGCGGCATGGGTGGGAAACCACAACCCTACGCCGGGTGCGGGTGCCCCAGGTCTCGCTTCTGAGACCTGGGAAGGAAACAAACTCCGCATGCCCCACCGCACCCAAGTCATCCTGACCGACAAAAGGGAGCCGAAGGATCCGCGGTTCCTTTTCCCACCCCAACGCGCACCCCGCGTGTTCTGCATCACACGCCAACTCTTCGCCGCAGATGGTATTCTGGCCCGTCATTTTTCTGCACTCAGGAGGAACACGTGAGAAAAGCCATCCTGTTGGCGATGGGCGGATTACTGCTGCTGGCCGGCTGCGGCCCCCAGACAAAAGAGGCTCCCGGCATCCCCACAGAACCCAAGTGGAAGGGACTCCCCTACCGCCTCGCCTTTGACACCAAGGAACCCAAGCCCAACCCCGCCGGCATCACCCTTCCGGGCATCACCTTCACCGCCAACCCCGACGCTCTCGAGCGCCGTGCCACCCTCGTCGTCCGCTACGACTCCTCCGGCATCAAGACCGACAAGCTCATCGTCAACCAGATCATCCTGGCCCCGTTCGACATCTCCGGAGCCGATGGCAAACTCTCTGACGACACCCTCAACATCGCCGACCAGGGTCTGGCCAAGCTCACCGGCGCCTACTGCATGAAGGGCAAGGTCAAGGTGCAGGCAGCGCTCGCCCGCTCCTCGCTCAGCCCCGAAGCCGACAACGCCGAAATCGACTCCAAGCGCCTCTCTGACTGGGTCACCACCGACGTCGTCATCAAGAAACCCCACTCCGGCTGCTAAAGCATCGCCGTAGCCCACCGGGTACCGGGTGCCCCACCCATGCCGGGTGCCCCAGGTCTCGCTTCTGAGACCTGGGAAGAAAACAAACTCCGGGTGCCCCATCCATGCCCACCGGGTGCCCCAGGTCTCGATTCTGAGACCTGGGAGAAAACAAACTCTGGGTTCCACATCCATGCCCCTGGGTGCCCCATCCATGCCGCGCTTTTGCGGCATGGGTGGGAAACCACAAACCCCAACCCACTCGCTTATTATCCTGAGCGACCAAAGGGAGTCGAAGGATCCGCGGTTCCTTTCTCCTCCCCCACCCCTGTCAACCCCTCCCCGACCAACATTTCCCCTAACTCACTCATTCCAAACGTAAAATTCCTCACCCGCACCGTGCGAATCATTTCCTGCCATTTCTTCACAATAGAAACATCAACCAATCCGCGCGGATATCCCGCGCAAACTGAGGAATGGCATGAACACTGAAACGCAGCAACCGTCCGCCGAGGCAGCGCCGCAGGCCGCGCCCGCCTCCAACCCGAACCCCAACCCAGCCCCGAATCCCGCCGTCGCCCGCTGCCGTCAGGCATACAATGCGGCCTTGCAGGCCGAGGTGGCCAAAGGCACCAACGCGGTCCTTGCCAAGTACGCCGCCATCAAGGCCTACCGCACCGCCCTGCCCGCTCTCGACAGTTACGAGAACATCCGCGACTTCATCGCCAGTGTCACGCAGGGCATGCTCATGGATGTCATCGACAGCGCCCAGAGCGCCCGCCTGCTCTACGCCGCCCAGGTCGCGGTCGGCGCCGTCCGGGCCAACCCGGCCAACCGGCGCACCAACGCCGCCTGAGGGGGTACCCCCACCCCCCCCCTGAGAATTTTGTTTTCCACAGAAAATCGTGCGAAAAATTACGAGGTCTAATCCGGACTCATTCAGTCCGCCTTCAGACCCAGTCCTATTTTTCAGGCCCGGTCCGCAAACGGCCACTGGCGCAGCCGCCGCGCGCGCACCGCGTAGATCAGCGTGCCGCTCACCGCAATGCCCGCAGCCACCGCCAGCCCTTCCAGCGCGTGGCTGCGGTTCACCAGGATGAACACAAAGCCCGCCATCGCCAATATCGGCGGCAGCGGAAACAGCGGTATCCGGAACGGCCGTGCCAGCTTCGGCCTCTGCGCCCGCAGCAGGATTACGCCCGCATGCTGCAGCAGAAACTGCAGCAGAATCCGCGTAATCACCAGCATCGTGATCACCTGCTGCAGGCTGAAGAAGCAGAACCCCGTCGCCACCAGCCCCAGCGTCACCAGCGCCCGGTGCGGAATGTGATAGCGCGGATGCACCTTGTCCAGAAAGCGAAAGTAGTTCCCATCCCGCGCCGCCGCATACGGCACGCGGCTATACCCCAGCAGCAGCGAGAACACCGATGCAAACGCCGTCCACACAATCAGCGCCGCCATCAGCCGTCCCGCCCACTGCCCAAACGCTGACCGTGCAATCTCCGCCGCCAGTTGCAGATGCACCGCCGTGCCTGCCGCCACCTTGCTGGCCGCCTCGTGTACTGAGGGCAGCGCCGCCATGTTCATCGTCACGTAGAACGTCGACACAAACAGCACCGACAGCAGAATCGCCCGCGGAATCGTCTTCTCTGGCCGCCTTACCTCGCTGCCCAAAAAGCAGATGTTGTAGTAGCCCCAGTAGTCGTACGTCGCAATCAGCGTCGCCTGTGCCAGCCCGCCAATCATCAGCGCCGCCGGCTGCCCAGGCTGCGCCGGCATGTGCCATCCGCCCGTCTCCGCCGCATGCGCAAAGCCGGACGCAATCAGCCCCGCCAGCGCCGTCATCACTCCGGCAAACAGCACCCACGCCAGCCGCGTAATCGAGCTCAGGTTGCGATACAGCAGCGCCGTCACCAGCAGGCACGCGCCCGCCGCCGCAAAGTTCGCGTAGTGCAGCATCGGCAGCGCAGCCCACGGAGCCTGGCTCAACCCCGGCCAGAACCACGCCAGAAAGCTCGCCAGCCCAATGCACCCCGACGCAATCGACAGCGGCGCGGAGAAGCTCAGTTGCCACACATACAGAAAGCTCAGCCAGTTGCCCGCGCGCTTCGGCCCGTAGATCTCATGCAGAAACGCATACGACCCGCCCGCGCGCGGAAACGCCGCGCCCAGCTCGGCCCACACCAGCCCGTCCATCACCGCAATACCCGCGCCCAGCAGCCATGCCCACACGCTCAGCCGGTAGCCCGCCGCCGCAATCACCAGTGGCAGCGTAATGAACGGCCCAACGCCGATCATCTCCAGCATGTTGAACAGCACCGCCGAGCGCAGTCCGATGCGCCGTTCTAAATGTGCTGGCGTGGAAGTGGAGGCTGGCGTCAACAATCGGATAAACCTCAGTACAGCGGTTGGATTTGGAAGGGCACGGGCCGCAGCCCGCACAGCAGAAGCACAGCATCCGGCGGGCTCAGGTCTCCCGGGCAATTCCCGTGGCGCTCCATCTCGCCCGCGTCATCTGTTCGGCGTCACCTGTACTGACTCCCGGAAAGCCCGAAAAATTAACCCATCCTTCCCCTTGGGTTGAACCGGCAAAAAACTCCTGTTCCGCTCGTCTTCGCTCCCCGGATTGTACACTGGCCAAGACCATGTTTCCTGCCGTCCGTGTTTCCAGCGCACCAGTATCGGCGGCCCTGGCGGGCCTCTTCGTCGCAGCCGCAAGCCCTCTCGCTCTCGCCGCACAGCAGCCCGCGGTCACCGCCTCGCTGCCTCCGGCTGAGCCCGCCTCCATCGCGCTCCCGCTGCCGGAGGACCGTGGCCAGGCCGCGCTTGAGCAGACCCTCAAGCGCCTCGGCACCACCGCCAGCGTCCTGATGATCGTCGCCCACCCCGACGACGAGGACGGCTCCCTGCTCACCTATCTCAGCCGCGGCCTCGGCGTGCGCGCCACTCTCTTCACCCTCACCCGCGGTGAGGGCGGCCAGAACGCCATGTCCGCCGATGCCGACGACGCCCTCGGCATCATGCGTACCAGCGAGCTGCTCAAGGCCGGCGAATACTACGGCGTCCATCAGCTCTGGGGCACCGAGGCCGACTTCGGCTTCTCCAAAACGCAGGAAGAAGCCTTCCGCCAGTGGAGCCACCAGCGCGTCCTCTATGACGCCGTCCTCGCCGTCCGCCGCGAGCGCCCGCAGATCATCGTCGCCACCTTCTCCGGCGCGGTCTCCGACGGCCACGGCCAGCACCAGGTCTCCGGCGAAATCGCGCAGGAGGTCTTCCACGCCGCCGCCGATCCCAGCGTCTTCCCCGAGCAACTCAAAGACGGCATCCAGCCCTGGCAGCCCCTCGCCGTCTACTCCATGGTGCCCTTCGCGCCCATCACGCAAAAGGGCATGTTCGACTACGCCACCGGCAAGTGGGCACCCGCGCGCTTCCACAACTACGTCACCGGCGACTGGATCACCGGCGAGCCCTCCACCGATGTCACCCTGCCCGTCGGCACGCTCGACCCCGCGCTCGGCCGCAGTTACACGCAGATTGCGCGCGAGGGCTGGGGCATGCAGAAGTCCCAGAACGGCGGCGCCAATCCCACGCTCAGCGGACCGGCGACCTCGCGCTATCATCTCTGGGCCGTGGCGCCAGCGGCCGTCGCCTCATCCGCCCATGCCGCGGATGACGACCTCTTCCACAATCGCCGCGTCAACGTGGACACCAGCATCACCGGCCTCGCCAGCCTCGTCCCCGCGCCTGCGCCCGACTGGCTCACCGGCAGCCTGCGTCTCATCAGCAACGGCATCCAGCAGGTCCAGGCATCCTGCCCCTGCCGCTCCGGCATCGACGCCGCGCGGCAGCTCGCGCCCGTCTATCGTCAAACCCTCGCCCTCCGCGGAGCCGTCGCCGCCTGCCGTCTTGACGCGCGTTCCAAGGCCGGCCTCCTCCTCGAGCTCGACGCCAAGATCGATCAGTTCCAGTCCGCGCTCGCCAATCTCCTCGGCCTCGATCTCATCGCCTTCCGCGCCAGCCAGGCCCACGCCGAGAGTGGCGGCTTCCGCGGCAACTCCGCCGACGAAACCCCGCGCAGCGTCTCGCCCGGCCAGCAGTTCTTCGTCCGCGTTCACGCCGCGCAGGCCACATCGCAAACTCGCCTCGAAGACATCCAGCTCATCAGCCAGTCCGGCAGCGCGTGGAACAGCACGCTCGTCAGCAGCGCATTCGATCCCGCCGCGCCCGTCGCCGATCCCGTCTATCAGGTGCAGGTGCCCCAGAACGCCACGCCCACCGAGCCTTACTTCACGCGCCCCTCCGTAGCGCAGCCCTTCTACGACGTCTCCAATCCCGCGTGGCGTGGCCGTTCCTTCGCGCCGTATCCGCTCGCCGCGTGGGCTCGCTTCAGCTTCGACGGCCTTCCCATTCGTCTCGGCATGGTCGTCCAGACCCTCGATCGCGTCACCGGCCCCGGCGGCATCTATCAACCGCTCGTCGTCACGCCCGCCATCGGCATCAGCATCCAGCCGCAGGCGCGCATCCTGCCCCTCGACGGCAGCGCGCTCCCCGTCCGCGTCACCGTGCACACCCAGGCCGCCGCCGACGGCACCGTCGAGCTCAAGCTGCCCGCCGGCTGGCAATGCACTCCCGCGCAGGCGTCCTTCCATCGCGCCACTGCCGGAGACACCGAGCCCATGCTCTTCTCCGTCACACCCGCAGCCGCCCACACCGGCGCCTACACCATTCAGGCCGTTGCCCACTCCGGCGGACG
>JAJXWS010000057.1 GCA_021781495.1 Acidobacteriota bacterium
CGTCAACGTGCTCACCATCTCCGCATGGCGATAGGCCGCCCGCTCCACGCTGTACATCATCCGCAGCGCCCAGCCCGGCAGCATGCCCAGGTCCGCGGCCGCGTCCGGCTGCAGGTCCTCCACATCAAACACGTACGGAACCCGCCACATCCGGCTCAGAACAATCGCGCTCATCGCCAGTCCCAGCGGCGGAGAAACCGCCAGCAGCACATCCGGCCTTCGCGTCCCGGCCGCCCGCAGAAACGACCCCGCCACAAACGAAGCTTCATGCGCCACCCGCTTCACTGAGGTCACCCGGTTCGGCACATAGGCAAAGCTGCGCAGGATGCGCACTCCGTTGCGATGCTCGCTCTGCGCCAGCCGGCCCGCATATCCGCGCGCCACCCTCCACTCCGGGTAGTAGGGAAACGTGGTGCAAACCGTAACATCGTGTCCCGCTCCAGACAGGTACTCCGCGCGATAGGTCGTGAATGCGCCAATCCCCGTCTCTTCCGGCCAATAATTGATGCTCAGAATCAGGATTCGCATTCCCGGCCTTCCCGCAAAACCCACGCCACGCCCTACGCCCTCTCCAGGCAAAACTCGGAATAGGTTTCAAACAGCGCGGCAAGCTCCGCATCTTCCCCGGCAAACACGCGGCGCAGCGGACCCCGGCTCAGCACAATCGCGGTCAGCGTCAGTACCAGCGTCTTGGCATTCGCGCAGCGCAGCTCCCCGCGATCAATCCAGGGCTGCAGGTAGTGCGCCACCACCTCCACCAGCTCGCCCAGATGCTTCCGCAGCAGCGGATCCAGATCCGCGCTCAGCTCCAGCACGCTGTAGCCCAGCAGTCTCAGCAGTTGCGGCTGCTGGTTCAGCATGGAGGAGATCAGCTCGAACGTACTGGCCAGCGCCGCGCGTCCGCTCTGCGCATCCGCCACCTGCGCCAGCAACTCGCCGCGCAGGTGCACGCGCTGCAACTCCGCGCTCAGCACCGCCAGGTACAGGTCGCGCTTGCGCGGAAAATGCCTGTAAATCGTCACTTCATTCACATCTGCCGCGGCCGCAATCTCGCGCGTGCTCACTCCGTTATACCCGTACTGCGAAAACAGAGTGGCAGCGGTCGTCAGTATGCGCTGCTCCGCGCCTCGTCTTGTCGATCCTGATGTTCCCGCCATCTGCGCGTCCTGCATCTTTCCAGAAGGATCCCTCGTCTCGCGTCCCTTGCCGCCCCGGTCCCGCCGGAGCCGTTCCACAGGGCGTGGAACCCAAGCAAACGCCCGTACCGGCAACACCGCGCGCAATGTAACCACCGCACTGCTGCCGCAATCCAACGCGTACTTTCGTTATTTGGGGGAAACTCGCTGCGGATCGGAGGATTCCGCATGTTCGCTTAGTTGCGCTCTTCCGCCCGCCGGCAGGCCGCCGCGAGCATCCGCAATCACGGCACAGCCCGCAGGCGTAAAGAGGTCTGCGCTGCTACGGCGCCAGTTCCAGGTCGGTCTCGTCTACCTCAACCGCAATGCTTTGCATAATCAGCTGCAAAGTCAGCACCACGCGCAGCCCGCTTTTTTTCCGCTGCACCACGCCTTCCATTCCGGCAAAGGCGCCTGTCCGTATCCGGGCTCGCTGCCCCACGGTCAGCAGTTCGTGCGGCTCCACCCTCTGCCGCGCCAGCCCGCAGCGCAACGCCTCAATCGCGTCGTCCGGCAGTGTGGCCGGCTCTCCGCCGGTTCCGCCCACCACCGCCAGCGCCCCCGGCACCTGCAGCACCTGCGCCTTCTCTGTGCGCCGGATGTGAACAAAGATGTAGCTGGGAAACAGCGGCAGATCCAGCTCCACCTTCGACCCGTCCCGCCACTTGCGCCGCGAGCGATACAGCGGCAGATAATGCTCGATCTTGCGGCTGCTCAGGTGCTGCGCCACCCGCTTCTCATGCCGGCACGTCGTATAAACCGCGTACCACGCGCCGCACGCCGCTTCGCCCCGTGCGCCGGTTCCCCCCTCGCACAGCCAGTCCGCACGGCTCTCAGGTGCAATTACGAGCAAGGCTTCGCCATCCTCACTTGGGTGAAGCGATTTCCACAGCATCTAAATCAAAACAAACAGGGAGCTGCCTGCAACGCCCAAATCTCCCAATGAAAGCAAGTGCTTCCATTCGTCGCACGCTGCGCTTTCCCCCGCCCGTCCGTTGGCACATACACTATAGCAGTCAAATTTCTGCAATCAACGTTAGAATCCCTGCCACAAAAGTCGTAGCCGCGCAAAGCAACCCGCCCCTCCACTGCAAGCAAGCACCCTCTCTCATCACGCTCTACCAACCAGAAACCGTCCGCCCGTAGGCCTATAATGCGCTCAGGCGCTCTGCGCGGCTCTGCATGCGGTTCGCCGGTGCGTGCCACGCTCCCGAACGGAGGCTCCTCCCATGTCGATTGCATCGCTGTCCGGCAAGCGGGTGTATATGGATGCCAATGCCACCACTCCGCTGCTGCCGGAGGTCGTGGAAGCGATGCATCCTTATTGGATCAGCCACTTTGGCAACGCCTCCTCCATTCACCTCGACGGCCAGCAGGCCCGCTCCGCCATCGAGCACGCCCGCGAAACCCTCGCCGAGTTCTTCCAGTGCCACGAGGCAGAGGTCGTCTTCAACTCCGGCGGCACCGAGGGCGACAACACCGCCCTCTTCGGCATGCTCCGCCCCGGCGACCACCTTATTACCACCTCCATCGAGCACTCCGCCGTCCTGCAGGCAGCCAACCGCCTGGCCGAACGCGGCGTCGAGGTCACCTTCGTCGCACCCCAGCCCAGCGGCCTCATCGCGCCCGCCGACATCCAGAACGCCCTTCAGCCCAACACCCGGCTCATCAGCGTCATGCTGGCCAACAACGAAACCGGCGTTCTGCAGCCCGTCGAGGCCATCGGCGCCCTTGCCCGCCAGGCCGGCGCCTTCTTCCACATCGACGCCGTGCAGGGCGCGGGCAAGGTCCCCTTCGACGTACGCCGCATCGGCTGCCACCTGCTCTCCATCAGCGCTCACAAGATGCACGGGCCCAAGGGCGTCGGCGCGCTGTTCGTCCGGCGCGGCACCCCGCTCGAATCCCTCATCGTCGGCGGCAGCCACGAGCGCCGTCGCCGTGCCGGCACTGAGAATGTCCCCGGCATCGTCGGCCTGGCCAAGGCCGCCGAGCTTGCCATGCACAGCCTCGAAGACGGAACCATCGACCGCGTCGCCGCCCTCCGCGACCGCCTGGAAGCCGAGATCCTCCGCATCCCCGGCACCGGCCTCAACGGAATCGGCCCCGACCATCTCCCCGTACCCCGAGCCGCCAACACCACCAACATCTGGTTCGATCAGGTCGAGGGCGAAGCCATGGTCATCGCGCTTGATTTAAAAGGAGTTGCAGTCTCCGGAGGCTCTGCCTGCCACTCCGGCGCCACGGAGCCCAGCCACGTCCTCATGGCCATGGGGCTCGACAAGACCCGCGCCCGCGCCAGCCTGCGCTTCAGTCTGCTCAAGACCGCCACCCACGCCGACGTGGACCACGTCCTCCGCGTCGTCCCGGAGGCTGTCGAAAAGCTCCGCGCGCTCTCCCCGGCCGTCGCCGGAACCCTCGGCTAGGCCACCAGTCCGGCCAACTCCGCACCGGCGCACGCCCTTCTTCCGCCAATTTCAGACCCATCGCATCTAAAATAGAAGAAGCGCATGCAGCCCCAGGAAACCATTGCCGTCGCCATGTCCGGAGGGGTGGACTCGTCCACCGTCGCGGCCATCCTCGCCCGCAACGGAGCCCATGTCGTCGGCCTCACCCTTCAGCTCTGGGACCAGACGCGGCTTGCCGGCAAGCACGGCATCCCCGACGCGCCCAGGGCGGGCCGCTGCTGCTCGCTCGACGACGTTTACGATGCCCGCCGCGTCGCACGCCAGCTCGGAATCCCCTACTACGTCGTCAATCAGGAAGATCGCTTTGAGCAGGATGTCGTCCGGCCCTTCGTCTCGGAGTATCTTGCCGGGCGCACGCCCATTCCCTGCTCGCTCTGCAACAACCATCTCAAGTTCGACCAGCTTCTCAAGACCGCCCGCAGTATCGGCGCCAGCCGCATCGCCACCGGCCACTACGCCGTCAACAAGTTCGATCCCCGGCGCGACCGCTGGATTCTCAAGCGTCCTGCCGATCTGGCCAAGGACCAGACCTACTTTCTCTTCGGCCTCACCCAGGAGCAGCTTGCCCACACGCTCTTCCCGCTCGGCCCCATGACCAAGCCCGAGGTGCGCGGCCAGGCACGCGACCACGGCCTCGCCCTCGCGGAAAAGCCTGACTCCCAGGAGATCTGCTTCATCCCCGGCGGCGACTACAAGCAGTTCCTCGCCGCCTATCTGGAGGAGCAGGGCCAGCCCATGCCGGAGACTGCCGGCGAGCTTGTCACCTCCAGCGGCACGGTCCTCGGCCGCCACGACGGCATCTCCAACTTCACCGTCGGTCAGCGCAAGGGCCTCGGCGTCGCCTCGCCATCGCCGCTCTACGTCCTGCAGATTGACTCCGCAACCCATCGCGTCACGGTCGGAGCCGATGCCGAGCTGGCCACCCGAACCCTGCGCGCCGGCCGGCTCAACTGGATCAGCATCCCCGCGCTGACCGGGCCGATGCGTGTGAAGATCAAGATCCGCCACCGGCACGAACCCGCCTGGGCCATGCTGGAGCCTGCCCCGGACCACGCCGATGAGGTCATTGCCACCTTCGACGAGCCGCAGCGCGCCGTCACCCCCGGCCAGTCCGCCGTCTTCTACGACGGCGACGAAGTGGTGGGCGGCGGCTGGATACTCTGACCCGGTCTCATTCCGCAACGCCCGGGAAAGCAATTCTGCACCGGAGTGAAGCCTGGCCTTGCATCTAATCCGAAATGTAGCTTCCGGATTGGCGGAGATCTTCTCGCAACCCGGGGAAAAGCCCTTGAAGCGTCTCAAAAAACCTGCTCATGAGCGATTTGCTGGCGCAATACGTTTCCCAGGCCGAGTGTTATAACGATGCTAGTCCGGAATCAGAAGCCACAACCAGTGCTGCCGCGGCAATAACCCGGTGTGGCAGCCGCAAGTGGAAGCGGGGCAAGAGGAACTCTCACATGAAGCATCTTGGGCTGTTCGTCTCTTTTCTTGCGATTCAGTCGCTAGCTCTCAGTGGCTGCGGCGGTGGCACCAGCAGCGTCGGTCAAACCGCGCAGTTCATCACCTTCAATAATCCCGGCACGCAGACAGTGGGAGTGCCGCTCACGCTCTCGGCTACCGCTAACTCCGGCGTCGCAGTCTCCTTTGCTTCAACCACTCCCAGCGTCTGCACGGTCTCCGGAACGACAGCCACATTTAGCGCCGCCGGAACCTGCACCATCAACGCCAGCCTGGCCGGCAATGGCACCTATACGGCGGCCGCCCAGGTGACGCAGAGCTTCACCGTCAACCCGGCCATCGGCCCAACCACAACTGTTTACATCGTCGGGGAGGCGATCACCTCCTCACCTGGCGCGCCCGATGAGACCAGTGCCGCCGAGGAATGGCAGCTTAAGTCCGGCAGCCCAACCGCCACCGCAACCACTCTGTCCCTGCCCAGCGGCATGACGAGCTCTGTAGCCAGCGCGATCGTGGTCTACGGCGGTGATGTGTATGTGGCGGGAACTGCCTTGAACAATACGAGTGAAAGTGCCGTCCTCTGGGTGAACGGCACGGCCACAACGTTGTCGCCGCCCAGCGGCATGGTAAATCCCGTCGCCAGCGCGATTGCGGTTTCCGGCGGCAACGTGTATGTCGCGGGCTCGGCGTCTACCAGCGCTGGCATCAGCGCCGCCATTCTCTGGGTGAACGGCGCGGCCACAACGTTGTCGCCGCCCAGCGGCATGGTGAATTGTTATGCCGCAACCATCGCGGTATCGGGCGGCGATGTGTATGTGGCGGGAGCCGCGTGGAACAGCAATCTGGACAGATGGGCCACATACTGGGTGAATGGGGCGGCCTCGCTGTTGCCCATGCCCGACAGCCTGACGGTTAATTACTACGCCAATGGGATCGCGGTGTCCGGCGGCGACGTGTATGTGTCGGGATATACAGACTCCGGCATGGGCAACCTCACCGCTGTATCGTGGGCGAACAGCGGCTGGGCTACAACGCTGCCCTTGCCCGGCGGCTGGATGCTTGAAGACTATACAGCCAACGGGATCACAGTCTCGGGCAGCGATGTGTACGTGGTGGGAGGCGGTGTAAACAACGTGGGCACCTCGACTGCCGCTTACTGGAGGAACAGCACGCCCACAACTTTGCCCTTGCCCGGCACCATGCCAAATTCTTCCGCCGCTTCTTACGCTAACGGGATCGCGATCTCGAGCAGCGATGTGTATGCGGTGGGATATGTGGAGGATTCCATCATCGGCGTGGACAAGACTGCCGCGTACTGGGTGAACGGTGGCGAGGGCACGCTATTGCCCATGCCCACCGGCGCGCATAAGTCCTGGGCCAACGCGATCACGGTGTCTACTCAGTAGCCGATGGAACGCTTTCAGGTCATTTGCCAGGGTTCCGCGTGAGTCGCCGTCTAACCGGCAGTGACTCTCTGGCACACCTGCCGGATCGGAGGCTCCGCCTGCGTTCGGTGGCAGCTTGATCCTGCACCGGGATGGAGCCTGACTTCCCGTTCATCCCGAGGCGCAACTTCCGGAGTGGCCGTGATACCAACACAGCAGGCAACCGGTTTGATGGCCAGCAATGCCAGCCTGTTCCATCCCGCTAGAAGAACTTCTTTTTGATGTCCTTGGCGATCTCCTTGGCGAGGCCGTTGTTCGCGCCTTCTGACTTGCCGCCCATGAGGCCCATAATCACTTTCCCATCGACATCGCTCTCCAGCAGCAACTCCTTCGTGGCCGCATCGTAGCACTTGAAATGCGCATCAATAACGGTCGATCCGGCGCCGAAACCCACCAGGTAACGCGTCGCCTGATTTCCCTTCTTGTACTTCGTGATCGTGCCGGTGACCAGCAGGACCGGCTCCCCCTGAGGCAGTGGTTCGCCTTCGCGCAGAACCTGCTTCATGCCCTTGATCTTTCCAAGCTCTTTGATCAAATCCTCGTCGATGGTCAGCAGGTAATCTGGCGGCAAATCCACGCCCTGCTGCAGGTCGAAACGATTGGCCTGGACATATTGATATTTCTTCTCGCCTGCACTGCCGGAAGTCTTCTGGGCCGCAGCCGAGGCTGTGAACGCAAAAATTACGGAGGCGACAACTGCTATGGGGAAAAACCAGGGTCTCATGGCTTGCTCCTATCGGTGGCGTCGGTTCCTGTTTGTTGTTTCGGGGACGATTCCGAAGCTCCTTCGGGCTCATCGACCGAAATGCCTCTGCTCTTCAACAGGCTCCTGAAGACCTCTCCCTGCGATGTCTCCATCTGAAGAACAATGCCCATCTTGCCACCGCGTTCATTCACATAGTCCAGAACTACCGTATCAACGTGGTGCTTCTTCAAGATGAAGAGCGCGCCAACACCATACGTTGCAAGTGCGGCTGCATACGTTCTGCCCTCATACCTGCGATCGGAACTCAACAGCAGAATCTGATGAACACGCGCATAGGGCACCTGGTATCGGACCTTGCTGGTCTGAAACGAAAATCCGTCTGCGCCCAGGGTCAGATTGACTCTTTCGTCTCGCCGCAATCCAGGAACGCCCACGAGGTGAAAGACCCTTTGAAGAACGGGCTGCTCGGCGCCGACACAGTACGCGGGATTGAAAGCGGAACTCAATACGAAGAGCGCTGCGATCATGAGAAACTTCGCAGCCGGAAAGCGGAAGGAGGAATTGGCGAGTAGGTTCAAGAGGAAAACGCGGAAGATCAAGGCACGAGGCCGGGTCGCACCTCGGTCCACTTCCATCAAAGCCCTTTCTTGAACCGAAAGTCTAGCATAACCACAGCATGAAGTTCACCCCGCCTGAATTCGGTGCCCGCCGCCGCGTTCCCAAGGATGCGCAGACCGCGCTATACTGGCTCGGCACTGCCAATTGCAGGAGAAAGTCAATGATTGGGAAAACGTTTGCTAGAACGGCGGCTGCGGCTGCCGTGCTTTTGACTGGTGGTCTGCTCTTTGCCCAGAGCGCGCCTGCCACACTCACCATCCACGCGGACCAGCCTCAGCACGCCGTCAGCCCCACGCTCTACGGCCTGATGACCGAGGAGATCAACTACTCCTACGACGGCGGCCTCTATGCCGAGATGGTGCGCAACCGCACCTTCCAGTCCAACTGGAACGGCATCTCCGACTGGTATCTCCTGGAAGACGGCAACTCGGCCGCCAAAATGGACATCGACAAGACCACCGGCCCCAGCGCCGCGCTCACGCACAGTCTCCGCATCGACGTGGAGAAGGCCGACGCCCACAACCCGGCCGGCGTGCTCAACGTCGGATGGTGGGGCATGCCCGTCCACGCCAACACCGCCTACAAGGGCTCCTTCTACGCCAAGGCAGGCTCCGCCGACCTCGGCCCCATCACCATCAGCCTCGTCGGCAACGAGAGCGGCAAGGTCATCACCTCCACCACCGTCTCCGGCGTTGGCACCGGCTGGAAGCAGTACGAGTACACCCTCAAGACCGCCGCCGTCCCCACCTCGTCTGAAAATCATCTCGTCTTCACCGTGGGCCACACCGGAACCCTCTGGCTGAGCCTCGTGTCGCTCTTCCCGCCCACCTACCACAATCGCGTGAACGGCAACCGCATCGACCTGATGGAAAAGATGGCCGCCATGCATCCCGCCTTCCTCCGTTTCCCCGGCGGCAACTATCTTGAAGGCAACCACATCAACGAGCGCTTCGAGTGGAAGAAAACCATCGGCCCGCTCGTGGATCGTCCCACTCACCCCAGCCCCTGGAACTATCACTCGTCTGACGGCATGGGTCTGCTGGAGTTCCTGGAGTGGTGCGAAGACCTGCACATGCAGCCCGTGCTGGCCGTCTATGCCGGCTACTCCCTCATGCACGATCACATCGAGCCCGGCCCGGCCCTTGAGCCGTTCGTGCAGGATGCCCTCGACGAGCTCGAGTACGTCACCGGCGACACCAGCACCAGGTGGGGCGCAATCCGCGCGCAGAACGGCCACCCGGCTCCCTTCAAGCTCACCTACGTTGAAATCGGCAACGAGGACTGGTTCGACCAGTCCGGCAGCTACGAAGGCCGCTACGCCCAGTTCTACAAGGCCATCAAGGCCAGGTACCCGCAGCTCCAGCTCATCGCCACCGCCCCGGTCAAGAGCACCCGGCCAGACGTCATCGACGACCACTTCTACGTGCGCGCCACCCAGAACTTTCACGACGCCACGCACTATGACAAGACTGACCGCAACGGCCCCAAGATCTTCGTCGGCGAGTGGGCCACCCGCGAAGGCACGCCCACGCCCAACTTCGGCGCCGCCCTCGGCGACGCAGCCTGGATGACCGGCATGGAGCGCAACAGCGACATCGTCATCATGGCCAGCTACGCGCCGCTCCTCGTCAACGTCAACCCCGGCGGCATGCAGTGGGAGTCCGACCTGATCGGCTACGACGTGCTCAAGAGCTACGGCTCGCCCAGCTACTATGCGCAGGTCTTGTTCGGCTCCTACCTTGGCGACCACACCCTCGCCTCCAAGGTAGAGAGCACCGGCGACAAGTTCTTCTACTCCGTCACCAGGGACACGGCTAAAAAGCAGATCTACCTCAAGCTGGTTAACGCAGCCTCCACGCCGCAGCCGGTCACCCTTTACCTGCCCGGCGCAAAGCTTGCCTCCACCGCCAGACTCGTGACGCTCAGCGCCCACGATACCCAGTCGACCAACACCCTCGCCAACCCCGAGCGCATCGTGCCCGTGGACTCCACGCTGAACAACGTCAGCAACCACTTCACGCACACCATGCCCGCCTACTCCATCCAGGTCATCGTGTTCAACGAGCAGTAAAGCCGCAATCGGGCAAACGCACAGGGCCGGGACTCCACGAGTCCCGGCCCTCCTGTTTGCCTCCGAATCGTCTTCTCAGGGGCGCGCGGCCCACGCCAGCCCATCCGGATTTTCGCCCGCGTCAATGTGCCCCGCCACGGCGAGCGTCTTCAAATCAATCACCGCCACATACCCATCCGGCGAGCACGAAACAAACGCCCGCCTGCCGCCCGGCTCCATCAGGATGCCCGCCGACCCGTGCCCGATCGGCAGCCGCTTCACGGTCTTCCGCGTCGCCGCGTCCAGAATCGTCAGGTCTCCGCCGCCCAGCGTGGAAACCAGCACCCGCCGCCCATCCTGCGTAAACTTCAGCCGGTTGGCTCCGCGCACATCCGCATCCAGCGTGGCCATCACCTTCTTCGCCGCCAGATCAATCACAGAGATTGTGCCATCTCCGGCGTTGGCCACCCAGGCCTCCCGGCCATCCGGCGAAACGTCAAATCCCTCATCGCGGCTGCCCACCGGAATCACCGTCTCTACCCAGTCGCCACCCGGAGGCAGAATCGCCCCCTGCGGAAAGCCCTTCACGGGCGCAGCACCCGGCGCAGACAGTCCGCCCACCGCATCCACCTTGTCCAGAATCGCCACTGTGCCGGAGTTCACATTGGTCGTCACAATGCGCCGTGCATCCGGAAACACATACAGCATGTGCGTCCGGTTCTGCCCAATACCCAGCACCCAGTCCACCTTGCCCGCCGCCGGATCGTAGCGGCCAATCACCTTCGCCACCTCGGCCGTGAACCACAGCTTGCCCTGCACAAAGGCCAGCCCATGCGGGCCGCGCAGCGGTCCCAGGTCAATGGACGGCAGCGCCTTCTGCCCCACCAGGTCAATCACCGCCAGCGTGTGGAAGGCTCCGAACCCGTAGTTGGAAACATACGCCGTCCTGCCATCCGCCGAGGCAATCACCTCGTGCGGATCGTCGCCCACCGGAACGCGGGCCAGCACCTGCAGGTTGTCAGGGTTCACAATGGCCAGCGTGTGCGCCTGCTTTGAGAGCACCAGCAAAGCCTGCTTCGGAGTGGGTTGGGCCAGCGCCAGGCACGCCGACGCCAGGCCAAACACCACAAGTGTTGCCGGTTGCCTGAACCGCATACCGTCAACCCTCCAATTGTCAGGGATTTAAACAAACATATCTTTATCGGCAGGCGAGTGCACCTGCTTCGGTTCTACCGGCCGCCTGCTCACCAGCACACTCAGAACCGCGCGAATCGCCGACGCCACAGCCGAAACCTGCCGCACCGGCACGGCAACCGCCTCCGTCACCGCTCCACCCGCCCGCTCCACCGTATCCAGCAGGCCTTCAAACATGTGGTCAATCCGGCTCGACTGGTGGCGAATCCGTTCCAGGATCTCCATCACCGTCGCCTGCATCTCCGTGCTCTGGTCCCGCAGCCCACGCGTCAGCGCCGCCAGGTCGGCGGTCATCGCGTCAATGCGAGGCCCCACGTTGGTCAGGAACTCCCGCGTCTGTGTCAGAACCGGCACCGCCGCCTCGCGCAGGGTCTCCACCTCTTCGCGCAATGAGTTCGCCGTCTTGCGAAGCGCAAAGAAAATTGCCACCAGCACAATCGCCTGCAGCAGAACCGCAGCCGCCATCACCACGACGAGCGCAAGCAGAAGAGCTTCGTTATTCACAATCAGCCTCTGTGTTGTGCTGCCCCGCTCTCCGGCGGGCCTGCCAACTTCAATTCCACCGCTCCCTCAGGGAGCCGGCATCTTCACTCCGGAGCGGGCGCGTCAGCATCTATCATCCGCTGCCGCGCCCTGCCTTCGGGTTAACTCATGTCTCATCAGCGGATACGCATCTCCGCTGCCTTCACCCTACTCCGCAGGCTCGCTGGAGGATGCGGCAGAGCGATACGCTTCGCGGCCGGCTTCCACCGCCGCCGCCACGCGGGTCGACTGGTCGGTTACCAGCCCCTTGCCGCGCTCCACGAACTCCTCCCACTGGGCCCGTCCCCGGTCCACATACTCGCGCCCGCGGTCCACGTACTCGCCCATCTGGTCCTTGCCGCGATCCACAAGCGTGCCCACCTGGTCCACTGCCTGACGGGTCCGCGTACGCAGATATTCGGTGCCCTCGCGAGCACCCTGCGCAATATCCTCTCGCGTTTCACGGCCGCTCTTGGGCGCATACAGGATGCCTACCAGCGCTCCCACCCCGAGTCCGGCCAGAAACCATGCGAGGCCTTGTACCTTGCTGTCCTCCGCCATGACGAAACCTCTCCTTTCCATCAGTGCTAAGAAAGCCTGAGCGTACCAGATTCCCCGGCACGCCGCAAATTACGGGCCTGCACGTGCCTGCGGGCGCACGCCATCCAGGACACACGCCCATCCAGCAGCCTTCAGGCCAGTTCTCTACTGCCATTGGACGCACGCGCCGCCGTTTCCGCTTCTTTCTCCTGCTTCTTTGTTTCAGCAGCCCGGCCAGGGTTCTCCCACGGCAGCACATTTCCGTCGTCCCCTCACAAAAAAATAGCGTGGACCGTCAGGTCCACGCCTTGGGAGGAGAATCTCTGTTGTCTGCTTAGAACTCCAGCCGCGCCGACACCTGCCCCGTACGCGCACCGCCAAAGTCCGAGCCAATCGTGCTCGAGATCAGGCCAAAGCTCCGCGAGCTCAGGTTCATGTTCGGATCGCCCAGGTTCGTGTGGTTCAGCACATTGGTAAACGTGCCTTCCGTCTTGAACTTGAACCGCTCCGTCAGCGAGAAGGTCTTGCTCACGCCGGCCGACAGGTTCACCAGTCCCGGACCCACCACCGAGCCGACCTGGTCATTGCCAAAGCGGCCAATCGGCAGCGGCACCGGCCCAAAGCCCGAGCCCGTCGTGCAAGGCGTTCCCGGCGTCCAGCCCGAATATCCCGGGCAGGTAAACGCCGTCGGATTGGTCCAGTTCAGCCGTCCCTTGCTCGCCGGGTTCATGCTCACGCCCGCCACGCGGTCCGGATGCTGCGCCCGGTGTCCCGTGTCGAAGCTGATGCCGTCCGCCCCGTACGCGCCGTTCAGGCCCGAACCTGTGCCGGAAGGATCGCCCTGGCCGCTCGGGAAGTACGGCGTCTCATACGGACCCGTCTGTAGCGTCAGGATGGTCGAGAGCCGCCAGCCGCCAACCGCCAGGTCCGCCAGCCGCGACATCGATCCGCCCAGCAGTCTGCCCCGGCCAACCGGCAGGTCATACAGCGCCGTCGTGTTCCAGCGCAGCCGGCGCGTGCCATACACGTTGCCGAAGTCCGCACGCCGGTTCAGGATCGACGTCGCGCGCGCGCCGCCGCCCTCGCCGCCAAACCCGGTCCCCGACGGTCCCTGGTTATCCGCCAGCGCCTTGGCCCACGTAAAGCCGGAGTGGAACTCCAGCCCCTGCTGCAGGCGGTGGCTTGCCTCCAGTTGCAGCGAGTTGTAGCTCTCGTTGGCGCCCGTGGCGCGGGTGTTGATGCGTCCCCAGTTCGGGAACAGCCGCGACGTGATCGGCGCAAAGAAGGCCGACACCGTCGTCGAGTAGGGCAGCGTGTTCTCATCCGGAGCCCACACCAGCTGGTGCGTCGCCGATCCGATATACGTCACACGCGCCGCGTAGCCCGAACCGAAGTCATGGTCCACGCTCAGCGACCACTGCTCCGTATACGGATCCTTCCAGTTCGGACTGTTGGCCGTGCCAAAGTAGTCCGTTCCGTAGCAGTTGGTGCAGCCGTTGCCGCCGGAGCCGGGATCGATCTGCGGCCACTGGTAGCCGATTGCGTGCGTCTGCTGGTTATACGAGTTCTGGAACTGCTGCGTGTAGGCCTGCAGCGTGCCCGTCAGCGAGTAGAAGCTGGAGCCCAGCATGTTGATGTTGTACATGCCCGCGCCGCCGCGAATCGCCCACTTGTCATTGCCGAACGGGCGATACGCAAACCCCACGCGCGGCATGAACCGCAGGTGCGGATACTTCTTCAGTCCCGCCGGATAGCCCGCCGTCTGGTTGCCCATCACCGGCATGCACGGCGCTCCGTTCACAATGGCCGTGTTGGTCACCGTTACGCCATCCGGATTGCAGGCGTTCGCGCTTGCCAGGTAGCCCTGCGCCAGCAGGCTCTGCTTGCCCTGCGGATACAGAATCCGGCCCGACAGCGCCACCGTCGGATCAAAGTTGCCAATGTCGCCGTATCGGTCGTAGTAGCCGGGGTGCAGCTCATATCGCACGCCGTAGGAGAGCGTCAGGTTCTGGTTCACGCGCCACTCGTCCTGCGCAAACGCGTGATAGTGGCCGGAGAGACCGTCGTTATCCTGCCGCACCACGTCATAGAACGTCTGGTTCGGCAAGCCCAGCAGGAAGTCCGCAAAGTCCACGCCCGTAAACATGCCAGCGCTGCCGCTGGAGTTGAACGTGTATGTGCCGTAGTTATCCGCGCCGTTAAAGCCCAGCGGCGTAATCGCCTCCAGCGTCTGCACGTTCACGCCGAACTTCATCGTGTGGTTGCCCTTGGTCCAGATCACCGTGTCGCTGTAGTCATACGTAAACGACTTGTTCAGGCTCGTCAGTCGGTCGGCGTTAAGGCTCTGGATGTAGTTGAAGTCCATCTCCGGAACGCCGTTGTAGAACAGGTTCTGCAGCCCGTTCCATCCCTGCGCGTTCGTCCATGCCTGCCCGTTAAAGCCGTTGCTCGCGCCGGAGGTGAACCGCGTAAAGCCAAATCCGCCTTCGTTGATCAGGTTCGGCTGGATGCTCCAGTTCGTATCCACCTTCATCACGCGGCTCTGGCTGTTGTTTACAGACGAGGGCAGATTCAGGTTCTGCGCGCTGTTGGTCGGGAAGTTCTTCCACGTAAACCGGCCCCACAGCAGAAACTTCTGGTTGGCGCCAAAGTACTGGTCGCCGCGCACGTCAAACTGGTTTGAGCGGCCGCTTTGGTCCACGTTCGTCTGGTAGTTGGCCACGTTGTCGTCGTTGTAGATCGTCAGGTCGCAACCCGTCTTCTGTCCGTTGGGGCAGGTGTTCGGGTCCGGATAGAACTGCTTCAGCGTGTTCAGCGCAATCGTGTTCAGGTTGCTCTGCGGAATCGCGGTTCCGTAGCTGCCGCCCGTGTAGGGGTTCGTCAGCCCGTCAAAGCCCACCGCGTTGTAGCGCGAGAAGTCGCCCTGCTTCATCAGCGTCGTCGGCACCTTCTCAAACAGCGTGGTCTGTGCCGGGTGACGCCATCCCTCGTACGCGCCATAGAAGAACGACCGGTTGTGCCCATCGTAGTAGTGCGGAATCACCACCGGGCCGCCCAGGCTGCCGCCAAACGTATTGCCGTGCACGCTGGGCTTCGTCGTCGTCGTGGGATAGGTATACGGAATCGCATCAAAGGCCGAGCTCTGGTAGTACCAGAATCCCGAGCCGTGCAGATCGTTGCTGCCGCCCTTGGTCGTCACCACCACCTGCGCCGGGTCGCCGAACTCCGCATTGGCCAGCACGCCATCCGCGCGAATCTCCGAGATTGACTCCGTCGAAGGAAACGCATCGCCAATGTAGCCGCCGCCGCTCGCATTCTTCAGCGTCACGCCGTCCACCGTTACCTCGGTCTGGTACGGCAGCGCACCCTGCAGCGAGATGCCCGAGCTGTCATCCTGCACGCCGGGCAGCGCGCCCAGAATGCCCGCCGCGCTGGTGCCGTTAAAGCTTGCGCGCGTATTCACCGGCAGGTTCGTCGCGTCATCCGCGGTAAACGTGCCGCTCACCGTCGGCGAGTCCGTCTCGATGGCGCTCACCATGTCGCCCGTCACCTGCACGGACTGCTGCACCGTGCCCAGGGCCATCTTCGCATCCACGCGAAGCTCCTGCCGCACGCCCAGCGTCACGCCCGGCATCAACCACTTATCAAAGCCCGTCGCGTTCACCGCCAGCGCATAGTGTCCTGCCTTCACATCCAGAAAGCGATAGTCGCCAATCCCGTTCGACTTCACCACGCGCACGGCGCCTTCATCGGTATTCGTCAGCGTCACCGTCGCACCCGGAATCACAGCGCCGGCCGCATCCTTGATCGAGCCGAAGATGGAGCCCTGCGTTGACTGCGCCCAGCCATTCCCGCCCGCCAGCAACAGCGCCAGCATCAGGCCAAAAAGCATGCACGACTGCAGGGGAAGCCGCAGCCGGAAACATCGAGCATTCCTGTACATAAGTCACTTTCTCCAGAAGTACTGCATCGTAGAAACGCGATAACGATTGCGCGGGAGTGCTGCAGAGATGGAACGCCGAGCTGCACGATGCGCACGAATGCGGCAGCTCAAATCGGTGCAAGTGCGAAGAGGACCCGGAGCGCAATGGCTCCGCTCCATCCCATGCCTCGGCAGAACTTCCGCACAGCTCGCGGTCTTCGCACATGCAGCGCACGGCGTCACTCGCGGTTCTGGCGCGTGTCCTTTTCTTCTGAGCTATGGAACACTCTCAGCCTACGAAGAGTCTGTTAAGGCAATAGGTGTATCTCGTTACATCCCGTTGAAAAGTGACAGTGCACTCGGATATTTCCGCCGCATGCCACGCGTACATCCTGCATCGTGGCTTCCGCGCGCAAAAACGAGAGAGCGGCGAATCGCTTCGCCGCTCTCTCTGCATCGTTGCGTTAATTCTTCTTGCCGGGTCTTCGCAGCTTGCCGGTGGACTTCTCCATCTCCTTGCGAATCACATCCGGATCATCCACATCGCGCAGAGCAGCCGCCTCTTCCTTCGTGCGCGGCCGCGCCAGCCGCGCCTTCGCCGGATCAAAGACTCGCGCGTCGGCCGGCTGCGCCACAAACGGATCCATGTGCGCAGCCGTATCAAAGATGCCGCCAATCTCGCCCGCCAGCGCATCCTCCAGGTTCAGCGGTCCCAGCCCCAGCAGTTCATCCATCGTGCGCGTAATCGAGCCCATGCTCGTGTGCTCATGCGACACCGCGCCCGGCTTCACCCACGGGCTGGCCACCAGCAGAACGCTGCGATGCGCATCCACGTGATCCACGCCGCCCTGCGCGTCGTCCTCCGTCACAAACACAGCGGAGTCCTTCCATATCCGCGTGCCCGCAAGAAAGATCACGATGCGTCCCAGCGCCAAATCATTGTCCGCCACATACGATGCGCGATACGGATATCCATCCTCCGGTCGCGGGTCTGCCGTGTGATCATTCGGTAGCCGTATCACCACCAGCGCGGGCACCGTGCCCGCAGCCAGCCGCTTCCGAAAATCCCTCTCAAATTCGTCCACGCGATACTGGTCCGGTATGCCCAGGTTGAATGTCGGATACCGCCGGTCGCTCGCCTCAAACACCGGCCTCGGCAGCGGAGCATTCAGGAAGAGCCTCTGCCCTTCCGGCTCCGATCCCGGCAACTCCGCATTGCCCTCCACCTCCAGCCCTTCGCCGTAGTTCAGGATTCCCTTGCCGCTCGCCGCTGCATGCTCCCACAGCGATCCGTACTGCGGCTCGTCCTCCGGCATCGGCGCATCCGCGCCGCCAAACAGCGCGCGACGTCCTGGCTGCTCCGCGTCTGCCCGCTCCGCTCTGCGCCCGCCATAGCCCGACGTCCACGCCGTATTGAAGAAGGGCGTCGGTTGAATGCCCACCACCCAGCGATGTCCGTCGGCGGAAACATCCGAGTCCACAAAGAAGTTGTCGCTCATCGCAAACCGGCTCGCCAGCGCATGCAGATTCGGCGTCACGCGCAGGTGGACCGCCGTCTTATCCTCCGCGGCCCAGCCATCCATTCCGTAGCGCGCCAGTGCAGAGTCGCCGTTCGCGCCCGCCACATCGCCCAGCACCTCGTCGTACGTGCGATTCTCGCGCACCACCAGGAAGCAGTGCTTCAGCCTCGGCAGCGGCGCGCGCTTCGCAATCGCCGCCTCATTCCCGGCAATCACCGTCTGCGTCAACACATCCGGCGCCGCCAGCTTCTCCAGCGCAATCGCGCTCAGGCTGCCCAATTCCAGCGAACCAATATAGGTCGGCATCTTCGCGTCATGCCCGTCGCCCGCGTTCGGCCCCGCGCCCTTGCCCTTCGTATTCACCACGTACAGCATCCGGCCATCCGCAGAGAGCGCCACCGCCGACGGATTCCACCCGACCGGGATATGCTCCACGACGCGCATGGTACGCGCGTCCACCACGCCCACCGCATCTATGCCCGACTCCGCCACGTACACGCGGCCATCGCGCACCGCCACGCCGCTCGGCATCACGCCCCGCAGCGCACGCCCCTTGCTGTCCAAGTAGCGAGGCCCAGCAAACGGAGTCAGAGCGGCATGGTCCAGCAGCCTGCTCCCATCCGCGCTGATCTTCGCCAACGTGTCCTCGTGTGCCAGTGCAACATACACCCAGTCGCCATCTGTCGCCACGCCCGTCGGAGCAGCGCCTCCCACCGTGCTGCCCGCCGTCTCTTCAATGCGCGCTCCCAGCCGCAGCTTCGCCGTCACCCGCGGACGTTCGCGCTCCCGCACGTCATACGTCCACAGCGAGCTGCCCCTCACGGAGTTCTCATCGCCCAGCCCGGCAATCCACCTGCCCTCCGCCACCGTCCCTTCGCGCGCCGCCTTGGACGGATACCCGAACGGCGGAAAGCGCAGCCCCGTGCTCAGCGGCCGCTTCGCATCGGCCCCCGGAATCTCCGTGTACTCAAATAGCCCTGTATTGGTGACATACAACCTGCCGCCATCCGGCGAGAGCGCCAGCCCAAATGGATACGCCCCCGTCGGCGCCTCTGCCACGCGCGCCATGCTCGCTGCGTCCACAATCACCACGCGCCAGTTGCCCTGGTCCAGCGCATACAGCGTCCTGCCATCGCGCGAGGTCACCAGAGTCGCCGCAAAGCTCCCGCGATACGTCTTGCCCGCCACTGGCCCATCCAGCGAAACCTCGCCCGCGGGCTTCCAGTCGCTCGTCCGATACGCGCAAATCTTCCCCGAGTCGCCCGTCGCCACATACAGCAGCGCCCCATCCGGCGAGTAGGCCAAGCCCGCATGCACCTCCACCGCCGGGTCGTTCGTCTCCCCCGCCGGCAGCCGCCGCACCGTCGCATCCCCGTCCGGCGCATCGATCACGTTCAAGGCAAACGGAAAGCCGATCGACGGCACAGCAATCTCGCCGCCATCCGGCCGCACCGCCAGCGCAAACGGATACGGAGCCAGCGGAATCCAGTTCCCCGCCGGATGAATCTCGCGCCCGTTGGGAAGAACCGCCGTTACGCCCTGCCCGGCATGCGCACATGTTGTCGAAAGAAGAGCAGCGCTGCAAAGAAGCGCCAGCTTGCGAAGAGCCTCGTTCATGGCTCCCAGTATGCACGCTGCAGATGAATATACGATTGCGGCATTCCCGCCCGCAGCCACATCTTCATCCCGTCGCGCTTACTTCGCAATCAGGCTGCGCGCCACCGCATCCAGCAGCCCGTTCAAAAAATTGATCGACTCCGGCGCCGAGTAGCGCCTGCCAATCTCCAGCGCCTCGTTGATCACAATCGGAAACGGCGTGGACTTGAACCCCAGCATCTCTCCCACCGCCATGCGTAGCAGGTTGCGATCCACCGCCGGCATGCGCTCCAGCCGCCAGTGTTTGGAGTTGGCAATGATCAGTTCATCAATCTTTTCCAGGTTTGTCGTCGCCACGCGGAACAGGTCCTCGGCAAAGCCGCGCACCTCCGTATCCACCTCGTCGCCCGCCTTCCAGAAGGTGGCGCGAACCTCCTCCGGCGTCTGCTTGCCAATGTCCGCCTGGAACAGCATCTGCATCGCCAGTTCCCGCGATTTGCGTCTTGAGTGAGCCGTCAAGCCTGGCCGCCTTCCACGAGCTTGCGTCGCAGGCTCACCATCTCAATCGCAGCCGCGGCTGCTTCAAATCCCTTGTTGCCCGCCTTGATGCCGGCGCGGTTCAGCGCCTGCTCCAGCGTTTCGCACGTCAGCACGCCAAAGGCGTGCGGAATCCCCGTCTCCTGCTGCGACTGCCCAATGCCGCGCGAAACCTCGTTGTAGATCGCCTCGTAGTGCGCCGTCTCGCCGCGCAGCAGGCAGCCCAGCGTCACAATCGCGTCCACCTTGCCCAGGTTGGCCAGCGTTCGCGCTGCCGCCGGAATCTCCCACGCGCCCGGCACGCGCACCACCTCGATATCCGCGCGCTTCGCGCCGCTGCGCAGCAGCGCATCCAGCGAGCCCTCCAGCAGCCGGTCCGTAATCACCGCATTCCAGCGCGCCACCACAATGGCAAACTTCATCCCCTCTGCGGAGAGGTCGCCTTCCACCGCCAACGGCTTGCCGCGCAGCGGGTCCGTCCACGCCCAGAAGGCGAAGGTGTATCCCGGCTCCGGCTCCACCGTAAACAGGCGCGACTTCCACTGCGTCTCTTCCACCGCGGACAGGCGCGCCACGGCCGCATCGCCGCCCTGCGCACGCAGCCACGCCTCCGCCGCCTGGCGCACGGCATCCAGCTGCGTCACTTCAATCAGCACATCCGTGGTGGCCGGAAACTGCCCCTCCACAAACTCCAGATTGCCCAGCGGCGCCAGAAACGCCGCACCGCGGCTCACCGCGTCTGACCAGCCTTTGCCTGGGGCAAAACCCAGCGCCGCAAAGAAGCTCGACAGCCGCTCGTAAGCCTCGGCGCTGCCCGCCCGGCGCAGGAATGAAATCCCTTTAATCATGGTTTGATTCTATCGTGCTGCGGCGGCCTGCCTATGCATTCCCTCGGCGCGCGTTCCATCTCCTGAATTCCGCACATCGCCCGCGCAGCAGAAAGGCCGGCACATGGCCGGCCTCTCCATTCCTGCTCCACCGCCGCTGGCTAAGTGGTAGCGCGCGGCTTAACCGCGATGGCCGTTGCCGGCACCGTGGCGCTGGTGGGTGTGGTGATCGTGCAGTCCGGATCGGAGCCCGGCGTGCAGGCCGGCAGATTCGGGCTGATCTGCTGCGTGTCCGTCAGCGTCGGCACGTCGATGTAGTGAATCATGTTGTCGCCCGCCGTCGACACAAAGAACAGCTTGTCATCCGGGCTGAAGGCTCCCACCAGCGGCGCCGTAATTGCGGAAGCGCCGGTCAGCGTAATGTACTTCACCGCACCGGAGCCCGGCACGTAATACGGCAGCTGCGCGCCCGTGGTCGTGCCGTTGTAGGTGACAAACGCCAGGTTCGACGCCGGCGAAGGCACCACCTGGTTCACCGCCGTGGCCGACACATTCACCGTCAGCGGAGTCGGGGTGCTCGGAATCATCAGCGCCTGCAGCTGGTTGCCCGAAGCTGCCGGGCAGGCACCGTTCGGAATCGACACGTTGATATCCGTCAGCGAAATTCCGCCGCCGGCCAGCGCCGCGCCCAGAATATGCTGCCCATCCACCGTGGCCGCCAGCGTGTCCGTCTGCACCGGCACTGTGTCGCCCAGCGGATAGAACGTCATCGTCGCGTAGTCGCCCACCGTTCCCGTCGGGCACCACGTATGCGCCACCGTCGGGCTGCCGCTCAGGTACGCGCCCACGCCCGGAACCGTAACCGCCAGCTCGCGCGGCGTCTGATTCGCCGTCCAGGGGCGCGGGGATGCCGGCAGCGGATACGTCGTCCAGCCCGTGTTCGCGTTGTACACATACAGCGTGTCCGTGTGCCCCGCGCCCGCAGATGAGCTGTCCGTCACGTACAGCGTCTTCCCGTCCGGAGTCCACTGCGCAGCCGTGCCCAATCCGCCGAACATCCCCGTAACCGAGCCCGACGAGTTGTACAGATAGAACACCTGCCGCACCGGATCGTTGATCAGCACCGTCCGGTTATCCGGAGAAACCGCCAGCACCACGCCCGGCACATTCGTATCCTGCCGCGCAAGCGCATTCGACGTCGTGCTGTACACCATCAGCTCATGCGACGACCCAAAGTACAGGCTCGATCCCGTCTGGTCCATCACCATCGAGTTCGGCACGTACGGCAGCCGCACCGTTGAGCCGATCGTGCCCGTCAGCAGTTCCACCGGCACAAAGTACTGTGACTTGCCCGGAGCCGAAAACCACATGTACGCGCTGGCCGTTCCCGGCGTGGTCAGATCCACCGGGTTGCTCGAGATCGAAAGTCCCGTCCCGAACAGTCCCACCTGGTTGATCGGCGCCGGATTGCACACGCCCGGCTGGCAGATGGCATACACCGTGGCCGCGCCCGGGAAGGAAGCAGTAACCCCGCCCGTGCTGGAGGCCGAAATGTTCATCGGGTTCGTCGACTGGTAATCCAGCGTCAGGCCCGTGATCGTGTTGCCGTTCGTATCCGTCACCTTGGTCGTCAGGTTCTGCTGCACGCCCTGGGTCACCGTCGTATTCGTAGACCCGTTCAGCGTCACTGAAATCGACTTCGGCGGGCAGGTGCTGAAGTAACCCGCCGACGACCCCGACTGCGCCACGGACGCCGTCACCACCGTCGTGCCCGGCAGTTCCGCCGTAATCTGGTTCGTCACGCTGTTGATCGAGGCCACCGAACTGGTGCCCACCGCGTACGTCAGCGTGCCAATCACCTGTGTGCAGCTCGGCACCGCCGTCACGCCCGGAGCCAGTCCGCCCGAGCACGCATAGCTCGTCACCGCCGACGGCGAGCAGAACTCATACTGCTGGCCGTTCGCGCTGTAGCACGCCTCGGAGTCCAGCTGCGTCGTCGTTCCCTGCGAGTAGCACTGGTTCTGCTGTCCCCCCAGCGCCAGCGATATGCCGCTCACCTGCGCATGCACAAACACCTGCACCGGGTTGGAGGTCACCGAGTTCGCCGAGGCCGAAATGTACGCCGTCGCATACGGCAATCCACCCGTATTCGGCGCCGGATTCGGGAAGTTGCAGATCGTGTAGTCCGCAATGCCGCCGCCCGAGTTCCGGTTCCACGTTCCCGCGCAAATGTTGCCCGACGGCGAAATATCCACCAGCTTGTTGTTCGTCGTGCCGTACGCATACGTCGACACGCTGGCCGAGTCTCCCTTGCACGTCTTGGCCGTCGGCGCGGAGATCTGCCGCGTCTGCCCAAAAGCCAGCGAGATGCCCGTGGTCCTCGGCTCCAGATCGATCGAATACACGTCCGTGTTCTTCAATCCGTATCCCTGGCCGTTACAGTAGTTCCCTTCCGGGTTGCGGATGCAGCCGGAAATCGAGATCCCGGCCGGAATGGTCAGGAACAGCAAACTGACAAGCGTAAAGTACCGCCGCATGAATCCTCCCCGCCCCACCTTGTCCTGCCGCGGAACGGTCTCTTCGAATACATCAGAAAATAGGAAATGAAAGCGTACTGCCAACCTGCCCGCACCGGTTCCCGGTCCAGGCAGTCCCCTCAGGCGACCAGCCCGCGGTAAATCCCTCTACCGCAGCCCGGTTGACGAGGCACGCTCTGCTTTTTCTCCAAAGAGCAGTGTATCAGGCAAAGGCACCCATCCGGCACGCCCCCGGCCGGGTCTCCCCCCGGCTATTCCATAGACTCCGGACCCGCCCAATCGCGAGCGCCCGGCACCCTCGCCTACTGGCCCGGCGGCATGTACTGCGCAAACCACTTCACCGCCCGCTCCATCACGTCGCGCCGGTGCTCCGGGTCCACAAATCCGTGCCCCTCGTTCGGATACACCACCAGTTGCGTCGGCACATGCTCGTCCCGCAGCGCATGCCAGAACTCAAACGACTGCGGCGCCGGACACTCCCCGTCCCGGTCCCCCACCACCACCAGCGTCGGCGTATGCGCCTGCTTGATAAAGTTGATCGCCGAGCTCT
>JAJXWS010000124.1 GCA_021781495.1 Acidobacteriota bacterium
GGGACTACCTAACCTCGCGAGAGAGTCTGTAGCGAGCACAGCTGGCTGGACCCCCTGGGCGCTCATTGCCGACTCGCAGCCTATACTTGGACCGTCACACCATCTTCATCTTTGGAAGCGGCTGGATGCAGGTCTCAGATAAGGATGCACAGTTCGCCAGGTATCCCAGTCTCAGGGGACGGGCAGTTCTGGTCACTGGAGGAGCGACCGGCATCGGCGCGGCGCTGGTGGAGCACTTTGCGCGGCAGGACGCGCGAGTTGCGTTCTTCGACGTGCAGGATCAGCCGGCGCAAAGGCTTGCTGCATCGCTGGGTGCAGAAGGCTGTCCGGTTCCGCTGTTCCTGCACTGCGACCTGACCGATCTTGAAGCGCTTAAAGCAGCCGTTCAAGAAGCGATGACGGCCCTTGGCACGGTCGACATTCTCGTGAACAACGCTGCGAACGATCAGAGGCACACGATTGAGCAGGTGACGCCGGAGTACTGGGACCATTCAATGGCAATCAATCTGCGCCCGCAGTTCTTTATGGCACAGGCCGTGCTGCCGGCGATGCGGGCGGCGGGTCGAGGCTCCATCATCAATATGAGCTCCATCTCCTGGCTGATTCCGTCCACAGGCGTGCCGCTCTACGCAACGGCCAAGGCCGCGATTGTGGGCATGACGCGGACACTGGCCCATGAGCTGGGCCCGCTGGGGATACGAGTGAATGCGGTTCTGCCTGGCGCCATCGCCACCGAACGCCAGCGGCAGCTCTGGTACACGCCGGAATATAAGGCCGAGATTCTGGCCAGCCAGGCTCTCAAGTTCGACATACTGCCCGAGGACGTCGCTCGCCTGGTGTTGTTCCTGGCCGCAGATGACTCGCGCGCGATCACCAACCAGAGCTACATCGTCGACGGAGGCTGGATTTAGTTCGCCTGCGCAGCACCAAGGTCATGGCGCTTTTCTAACTTCCATACCGTAAGATGCTTGCGGGAGCTAGAAGCCATGTTTTCTCGTTTGTTCATCCGTCATCACATTGCATACCTGGCGGCGATTCTGGCCGCAACGATGGTTCTCGTCTCACAGTCGGGAGCGCAAAGCCCGTCAGAGATTGCAAAGATTGAAGCCAATCTTGCACCGGAGTCACGCGCTGTTCTGGACCGCCTGACCTCGCTGAACGAACTGCCCGACGGCGCCTGGAAGATGCACTCCGGCGACCTTCCACATGGCGAAGCTCTTCAAGTGGCGGAAAGCGATTGGCAGACCATTGCGCACGGACATGCGCCGAAGGAAAGCCTGTGGTTTCGTCAGACCTTTCAAGTGCCCGCAAGCCTGCACGGGTATGACCTGACGGGCGCGCGCATCTGGTTCCAGTTTCACGCGTGGGCCAATGGACCTATGCCGATGATCCTCTACTTCAATGGCCGCCGCGTCGCCATGGGTGATGATCTGGAGCCGGTTGTGCTGTTTGACAGTGCCCGGCCGGGAGAAAGTGTCACCGTTGCGGTGAAGCTGCTGCACACCGTGGACGTGAAGACGTTCCAGGGAGCGACGCTGAAGATTGACTTCCCCCCGAATCGGCCCAGCCCCGAGGACCTGCGAAGAGAGTTTCTCTCCGCCGCCGAGCTCGTGCCTTCGCTCGCACCCGGTGACGCCGGCAAGATGGACATCCTGAATGCGGCGATTCGTTCAGTGAATGGAACAGCTCTGGACGCGGCCGGAGCGGGCCAGCCACAGGCGCTGGCTCAGGCACAGACCGCCTTTGACGCCAGTTTGAATGACGCGGAGCAAAAGCTGGCCGCTCTGAAGCCGCTGCTGGCGCAGGCGACCTACCACCTGACCGGCAACTCGCACATTGATGCGGCGTGGCTGTGGCCCTGGACAGAAACCGTCGACGCGGTGAAGCGGACGTTTGGCACAGCTCTCCAGCTCATGGACGAGTATCCACAGTACACCTATACGCAGTCTGCCGCGGCATATAACGACTGGCTGGCGCAGAAGTATCCCGACATGAACGCCGAGATTGCTCAGCGCATCAAGGAAGGCCGCTGGGAGATTGTGGGGGGCATGTGGGTCGAGCCTGACCTGAACCTGCCGGACGGAGAGTCGCTAGTGCGCCAGTTGCTTGTGGGCAAGCGCTGGTACAAGCAGGCCTACGGCGTGGACGTGCGCATCGGCTGGAATCCCGATTCTTTTGGCTACACCTGGCAACTGCCGCAGATCTACAAAAAGAGCGGCATCGACTACTTCGTGACGCAGAAGATGACCTGGAACGATACGAATCAGCTTCCGTTCAAATTGTTCTGGTGGGAATCTCCGGACGGCTCCAAGGTGCTGGCGTATTTTCCGCATGACTATGCCAACAACAATCTGAACCCGGTGCGGCTGGCAGGCGACCTTGCGCAGGCGCGCGAGCGCGCCACCGGCATGACCGACATGATGGACCTCTACGGCACCGGCGACCATGGCGGCGGCCCCACGCGCACGGTTCTGGACGAAGGAATGCACTGGGCAGAGCCGGGGCATGTAACGCCGAAGTTCGAGTTCGGCCTGGCCCAGACCTACTTTTCGAGAGTTGAAAGGGAGATTGCTCCTGGAAGTCCTGTTTGGAATTACCAGTCGATTGCAAAGGGGTACACGGCACCGGCCGCCGCGCCGGGCATGGTGTCGATCCCGACATGGAAGAGTGAGCTTTACTTTGAGTACCACCGCGGCGTGATGACCACGCAGGCCAACCACAAGCGCAACATGCGCGAAAGTTCCGAAGAAACGCTGAATGCGGAGAAGTGGGCGTCGCTCGCATGGCTCTATGGCAATGCGTATCCCGGCAGCGAACTGACCGAGGACTGGAAGAAGGTGCTGTTCAACCAGTTCCACGATCTCGCGGCCGGCTCCGGCATCGGGGTCATTTACAAGGATGCGCAGAAGGACTACGACGTGGTTCGCTGGTCCACGAATGAAATCTCGTCCGGAGCGCTACAGACTATCGCAGCTCACGTCGATACCGCGCCTGCTGCCAAGGTCACCGGCAGCCAGCCCATCGTGGTCTTCAACCCACTCGGTTGGACACGCTCCGGAGATGTCCTCGTCAAGGCACAGGTGCCCGATGTGGCAGAGGACGGGCTGCATGTCAGCGATATGGCGCACAACCAGAACCTCGACGTCCAGGTGCTTTCGATGAACAAGGAGACCGGCGTTGCGGAGCTGAAGATTCATGTGGATGATGTTCCGGCGATGGGCTACAAGGTCCTCTCCCTCATTCAAGGATCCGACCTGCATGCCAAGCGGCCAGCCACTGCATACGCGCGCGAAGACTCGGAGTCTGTGACCCTGGAGAGCGCCACATTGCGCCTAGTGGTGGATAAGCACACCGGCTGCATCACCAGCCTGTACAACAAACATTCGCAGTTCGATGCGTTCAAGGCCGGAGCCTGCGGAAACCAGCTTCAATTCTTTAAGGACACGCCAAAAGAATATGATGCGTGGAATATCGACCCAGGCACGCTGGATGTTCCGCCCATGACAATCGATCACCCGGACACGGTGACGATCGTCAAGGCATCCGACGGCATGCCGGCCATCCGGATTGCCTCGCACTGGCAGCAATCCAAGTTTGTGCAGACACTGAGTCTGCCGCTCGGCGCCGGAATGGTCGACGTTGCCAATGACATCGATTGGCACGAGACACACGTTCTGCTCAAGGTCGCCTTTCCGGTCACTGTGGCGGGCCCCTTTGCCACATTTGAGATTCCATATGGAACCATTGAGCGGCCAGCGACACGCAACAATAGCTGGGAGAAGGCGCAGTTTGAGGTTCCGGCGCAGCACTGGGCCGATCTGGGAGACAGCCTGCACGGCTTCAGCGTGATCAATGAGTCGAAGTTTGGCTATGACGCCGTGGGCCACCTGCTGCGGCTCACCCTGCTGCGCTCGCCTACATGGCCCGACCCGGATGCGGATCGCGGTCAGCATCAATTTCACTACGCGCTGTATCCGCATTCGGGCACGTGGAAGTCCGCGCTCACGGTCCGCAAAGGCTGGGAGTACAACTACCCGCTCACCGGGTTGGTGACCACCTCACACCCCGGAACATTGCCCGCCAGTCGTTCCTTTGCCGCCGTTGCGCCGGAGAACCTGGTCCTCACGGCAATGAAGAAGGCAGAGGATGCCGACGCGCTTATCCTCCGGGCGTATGAGTGGGCAGGCAAGGATAGCGTCGCGGAATTTCACGTGCCCGCGGACGCGACATCGGCGACTGAGACCAATCTGATGGAGACGCCGCAAGGCAGCGCGCTGAGCCTGACGCCGGAAAAGGACGGAAGCGTCGTCCGCGTCGCTGTTCACCCTTACGAAATCATCACGTTGCGCGTCGACTATCCCGCAGCGATGCATCAACCGTAGGGAATTCCAGGCCCGGATGCAGCCTTGGTTCTCAAGGCTGCATCGTGTTTGGTACTCTATCGCCACGAGGTCCAACCATGGATATCACTTCCCCGTTTGTCGTCGTTCCGGTCATTGTTGCGGTCTTCTTTACCTGCATCCTCTTTGCCACAAGCTCGAAAGAAGATGGGCACGCCAGCCACTGATCCGAGCCGCATCCGCTCTGCGCGCGGAAGCGACGAGAACCTGCTTCGGATGAGTCAAACAGGGCAGCGGAACCAGGCCCGGCCTTCTCGCGTATAGCATCTCAGGAGAGGTTGTCATGATCCGGAAAGCCACCACATTGTGTGTCGGTTTGTCGCTCGCAACCCTGATGTGTGGTTGCCGCGTCAATGTCAACAAGGACTCGGCCGGTCAGGACAAGAACGTCCAGATCGATACGCCCTTCGGCGGCATGCACGTCAACACGAATCAAATCACGGCAGCCGACCTGGGATTGCCGGTGTATCCCGGCGCGACCATTGCGACAGACGACAAGAACAATCAGTCTGCCGATGTCCACATGGGGTTC
>JAJXWS010000125.1 GCA_021781495.1 Acidobacteriota bacterium
CGCGCGTTTCAGATTCTTGAGCTTGGGGTGCTGAATTTCGCGGTTGACCTGGGCAAGGCTCTCCTCACCGCTCATGGCGAGGATGGAGTGGCCGAAGGCCATGAGGATGCCGAACATGCCGAAGATAGGCAATCCGGAGCCTTTCAGGAACCCGAGCGCATCGGAGCTGAACTTGAGGTTGGCCGGCACCGGCGCAGGCGGGAGATGCACGCCGCGCACAAACACGGAGTAGGTGCCCCAGGCGAAGAGGATTACCACCATGACCGTGGTGATCTGCATGACGCGCAGAGCCTTGTCGCTGGACTCCTCAATGCCCTTGATGTTTTCCCACCAGTAATAGATCGTGACCACCGCGGCAAACACCGCAGACGTGGAGTTCATGTCGAACTGGAAGGGATTACCGTGGACATCCATCAGTGCCGGAGGTAACCAGTGGCTGTTGGCCGCCACGGTCATCAGCTCATTCATGAGGCCGGTGATGTACTGCCCCGCCGATACACCCGAGATCGGCCCCGTGAGAATGTAGTCGAACATGAGGGCCGAGACGCTGAGCTTGGCGAAGGTGCCGCCCAGTGCTTCTTTCACCACGCGGTAGACGCCGCCGCGGGTGAACATGGAACAGCTCTCCACATAGACCGCGCGCACGGCGAAGCTGAAGAGCATGATGCCGAGAATGAACCACGGCGCTGCCGCGCCCACGGCCTGCTCGGCAATGCCACCCGCGTAAAACGCAGACGATCCAAGATCGTTGAGGACAATGGCGGCCGCGCGCCAGAAGGAGATAAACGTGAGCATCACGGAGGATGCCACGATGAGACGTACACGGTCTGATGGAGGGGCTACGGTCGTTCGGGAAGATGCCATCACTTATGTACCAGCTTAACTACAGGCCATTCAGAAAGATTGGGCAACTTCGCCCTCCGTCCATCGCTGAGTCTATTGCTGAACGAATCGGCAGTCAATGAAAATGGCATAAGGATTTCAGCGCGTGAATCGGCAATTTGCAGGGTGCCCGTTACTCTTCGCCGAACAGTTCCTTGGCGTCCTCGAAAAAGCTGATGATGACAACGACCGTTGAACCAAGCAAACCCACGAAGAACATGGATTCCAGGATGCGAATTCCTAAGGAAGCGAGCGACATGTTCCCGATTGTATTCCCTGGGGCGCAATTTTCAGCCTGTTCAGCCGCGAAAAAATAAGCCGCTTTTCTCGCATCACTTGTGCGACGGTCGCGGCGATGCACGCGGTTTTGCAAGTTTGTCATGACGTTTTATGAGGAGCGTAAAGCAGGGCAAGGGGAACATGTTTTACACTCGCCCCTGTATGCAGCGCCTTTCCTGGAAGTTATGGGTCGCCGCCGGTTTCTCCGCGGGCTTGCTTGAGTTGCCATTTCCCATTGCCGGTCCCATGCCGCCGTGGCGCAGCGTGTTTGCGTGGTTTGCTCTGGTGCCGCTGCTGTGGGCGTTGCTCTCCGGCGATGTTGCACGTGGCGCCAAGCCGCTGCGTCGTGCGTTCCTGCTTGCGTATCTGACGGGATTTCTGTGGTACTGCGGCAACTGTTATTGGATACGCGACACGATGCAGCGCTACGGTGACATGCCGCCTCTTGCACCCACGCTGCTGCTTATCGGCTTCAGTCTTGTGCTGGGGCTTTACTTCGGTCTCTTCGGCATTGGCGTTGTGTTTGTACGCAAGGCCACGGGCAACGAGCGGCTTGCGCTGGCGGCTGCGCCGGTCCTTTGGACTGCGCTGGAACTGGCTGCGGCTCGCATTACGAGCGTGCCGTGGGATCAGCTTGGATACTCGCAGGTGGACAACGGTCTTGTGAACCAGCTTGCGCCGTGGACAGGCGTGTACGGCATCAGCTTTCTGCTGGTGGGCGTGAATGCGTTGCTGGCCGGCGGCCTGGTCCTCGCGTCGCGCTCGCACCGCACAGCGGCGGGAGCGCTGGGCTTGCTGCTGATGATCGCGGGCTTTGCCGGAGTGTATCTGCCTGCGCCGCAGCCTGTGGCAACGGCAACGGCCGTGCTGGTGCAGCCGAATCTGGATGTTGCCTCCGACAACATCTGGCAGGGTGCGGAGTGGGACAAGCACATCGCGGCGTTTACGCGGCTGGCCGAGGAGCAGTGCAAGAGCTACATTGCGGGGATTCCGCAGACCGGAGCACCTTTGGGCGAGGTCGTTTGTCCGCCGAATCCCACGCATCCGGATCTGGTGGCCTGGCCGGAGGCGCCCGCGCCGTTCATTGAGGGCGACCCGCGTTTTCAGGCGGCGATGGGTTCCGTGGCGCGGGCTACGCAGTCTCCGCTGGTAGTTGGCTCCATCGGCATGGACTACTCCGCGGAGGACCAGGCGTGGCGCGATTACAACTCCGCGCTTGTGGTGGCGCAGGATGGCTCGCGGGTAGGCCGCTACGACAAGATTCACCTGGTGCCGTTCGGGGAGTACGTGCCATTCAAGAATCTGCTGTTCTTTGCGCGCAAGCTCACGGGGCGCGTCTCAGAGTTCACGCGGGGCGATGAGCGCAAGGTCTTCCGCCTGAACGGGCATCGCTACGGCGTATTCATCTGCTACGAGGCGGTCTTTGCAGACGAGGTGCGAGAGTTCTCGCGGCTCGGCGCAGAGGTGCTGGTGAACATCAGCGACGATGGCTGGTATGGCGACACGAGCGCTCCGTGGCAGCACCTGAACATGGCGCGGATGCGGGCCATCGAAAACCGGCGCTGGCTGCTGCGCGATACGAACAACGGCGTTACGGCCAGCATTGACCCCTATGGCCGCGTGCGGCAGAGCATTGCCCGGCACGTGGTGGATGCGCTGCCAGCCCGGTTCGGCTTCCGCGACGATGTGACGTTCTACACGGCACATGGAGACGTGTTTGCCTGGCTCTGTGCCATACTGGCTTTAGGCATGGTTGGCTGGGCGTTGCTGTCGGGCCGCGGTGCCGGAATTCAAGGTAAAGTCAGGTCCTAAGAGCAAAACGTGTCGTTAAACGATCTCGAATTCGCTTACGCTCCCGTGCGCGACCAGGTGCGCGACCTGCGGGAGTATCTTTGACCCTGCCCGCATCCGCAGGGAACTTGCTGCAATCGAAGCTCAACTAGCCGATCCGGCCATGTGGTCGAACCCGACGGCCAGCCAGCCGCTGATGCGCGACCGCAAGCGCCTGGAGGCGCTGGTGGCCGACGATGAGGAACTGGTCCGCCGCACCAGCGATATTGAAGCCTATTTTGAGCTTGCCCGCGAGGGCGAGGACGTACTGGCTGACCTGGAGCGCGACATCAAGGCACTGGCTGCGTTTGCCGAGGAGCTGGAGGCGCGCACGATGCTCTCCGGCGAGGCCGACGCGCTGAATGCCATTGTTACGGTGCATCCCGGCGCGGGCGGAACAGAGAGCCAGGACTGGGCGGAGATGCTGCTGCGCATGTATCTGCGCTGGGCCGAGCAGCAGGGCTTCAAGACTGAGATGAACGACTACCAGGATGGCGAGGAGGCGGGCATCAAGTCCGCCACCTTCACCATCCTCGGCGACTACGCCTTTGGCATGCTGGCGGGCGAGAGCGGCGTGCACCGGCTGGTGCGCATTTCGCCCTTTGACTCGGCCAAGCGGCGCCACACTTCGTTTGCCTCGGTGTTTGTTTCACCGGAAATTGACGACTCCATCCAAGTGGATCTGAAGATGGAAGACGTGCGGGTGGACACGTACCGCTCCGGCGGCAAGGGCGGCCAGCACGTGAATACGACCGACTCCGCCGTGCGCATGACGCACATGCCCACGGGCATTGTGGTGAGCTGCCAGAACGAGCGCTCGCAGCACAAGAATCGCGAAAAGGCAATAAAGATGCTGCGGTCGCGGCTCTACGAGTACGAGCTGGAAAAGAAGCGCGCCGAGAGCAAGAAGCTGGAAGACTCCAAGCTGGAGATCAACTTCGGTTCGCAGATTCGCTCGTATGTGCTGCAGCCCTATCGCATGGCCAAGGACCATCGCACCAAGGTGGAAGTGGGCGACGTGGACAAGGTGCTGGACGGATATCTGGAGCCGTTTCTGAAGGGGTATCTGCTGGCCAAGCGCCGCGGAACGGCAGTCTCCGCTGGGGCGGAGGACGATCTGGACGTATAGCGAACGGAGCGCGCAAGACGATATGGCGAACGACCCGGCGGTTATCCGCGAGATTCTGCACAACGCACGCACCATTGCGGTGGTGGGCATGAGTGACAAGCCATGGCGTGCCAGCCACAACATTGGCCGCTATCTGCGGGAGAACGGCTATCGCGTGCTGCCGGTGAACCCGGCGCTGAACGAGGTGCTCGGGATGAAGTGCTATCCCGACCTGGATGCGGCGCAGGCTGCGGCAAAGGCGGAGACGGGCGCGGGTATCGACACGGTGGATGTGTTTCGCGCGTCGGAGTTTGTGCCCCAGATTGTGGACGACGTGATCCGGCTTGGGGTCTCGTATCTATGGCTGCAGGATGAGGTTGTGCACGACGAGGCGGTGGCTCGGGCGCGGGCGGCGGGCGTCAAGTGCGTGCAGAATGACTGCATCTTCCGCGAGCATGCGCGGATGGCGGCTGAGGAATGAGCCGGTTGCGCAGGCCTGAGCGGAGCGGTTGCGGCCGGGTGGGCGACAATTCTTCGCGACCAAGGGGCCGGAAAGAACGTCCAACAGAGAAAGACTTTTGTCTCCCGATGCGCCTGACCCGATTGATCTTCGCACTTCTTCTGCCAGCGCTGGCCTGGTTGCCGGCGCGGGCTGCGTCCAGCGCAGCGGATGCGCCGCATGTGCATGTGCAACTGCTGGTCCCGACACAGACGCTGAGCCGCGGAACCACGGCGGAGGCGGGCCTCTACTTCAAGATTGAGCCGGGCTGGCATGTGTACTGGCAGAACGCCGGCGATGCCGGTCTGCCGCCGCGTATCCG
>JAJXWS010000126.1 GCA_021781495.1 Acidobacteriota bacterium
AGGCGAGGCGCCGGGCCCCATTACCGGCTTCACCGCTACGGTTCGCAAAGATGGCGTCGTCCTGCGATGGGCACCCGACGGAGAAAGCGTTCCGGTGCGTTTCCATCGCACCTTGCTTACGCCCGCGCCTGAATCCAAACAACAGGGGCTGCTCGCTCCTCCACCTGAGCCGGTCGAGTTGAATCTGCTGGTCGAACAGGACACGCTTACCGCAGTCGCGCTGGATAAGAGCGTCCGCTTTGGCGCCACGTATGAGTACCGCGCCCAGCGCATCGCGCGCGTGTCCATGGATGGAAAGCCGATCGAGCTATCGGGCGCGCTCTCCGCCCCCGTTCGCATCCAGGCTCTCGACGTCTTCCCCCCGGAGGTGCCGGCTGGACTCGCTGCCGTTGCCACTGCCGCCCAGAGCGGCTCGCCAGCCTCCATCGATCTCAGCTGGGAACCGAACAATGAACCTGACCTTGCCGGCTACATCGTCTATCGCCGGGAGGACGCGGGCCCGTGGCAACGCATCTCGCCTGCGCAACCCGTCATCGGTCCGGCCTATCACGATTCCGCCGTAGAGCCAGGCCATACGTTTCAGTACACCGTCAGCGCCGTGGATCGGGGTGGGCATGAGAGCGCCCACTCCGCCGAAGCACAAGAGACGGTTCCCGCGGACAGCAACTGAAATCCGCACCACCAGGAGAATCTGCCCATGAAAACCTGCCGCTTTCTGCACCAGGGGCTCGCCCGCTACGGCCGCGTGGAAGAGCGCGACGGCGCGCTGTGGATTGCCGGTCCCGCGCCAATTCCCGCGGAAGACCTGGCCGCACAGCTTGCTGAACTGCGCGGCGACGCAGCAGCAGCGTTTGACCCGATGGCCCTGAGCACCGCTGAGCTGCTTCCGCCAGTCGTGCCCGGCAAGATCGTCTGCGTCGGCCGCAACTATCGCGACCACGTGAAAGAGCTCGGCAATGAGGTACCCGCCGAGCCGCTCATCTTCTTCAAGCCCATCTCGTCTCTGCTTGCGCCCGGCGCCATTGTGCGTATGCCGCGCGTCTCCGAGCGCATCGACTTTGAAGGCGAGCTTGTTGTTGTCATCGGCCGCCGGGCTTCACGCCTGAAGTCAGACGCAGACTGGCGCAGCTACGTCCGCGCCTACACCATCGCCAACGACGTGACCGCGCGCGATCTGCAAAAGAAGGACGGCCAGTGGACGCGCGCCAAGGGCTTCGACACCTTCTGCCCGGTCGGCCCCATCCTCAGTGACGAGGTCGACGCCGAGAGCGGCCTCACCGTCGAAACCCGCGTGAATGGCGAGCTGCGCCAGCACGGCTCCACTGCGGATTTCATCTTCTCCATTCCGCAACTGCTTGCGTATATCACGGCAGCCATTACGCTTGAGCCGGGCGACCTGCTGCTGACCGGCACGCCAGCCGGCGTGGCTCCGCTGGCTCCCGGCGACCACGTCGAGGTCTCCGTCACCGGCCTTGGCACCCTCGCAAACTCCTTTGCTTCCGAAACGGATTGAAGCACATCCCACATCGAAGCAACCCACACCGCGCTGGAGAATCCAAACTAGAAGTAGACTGATAGGGAACGAACCGGGCAGGGACTCTCTTCCCCAGCGACCCGACAGGAGGAATCATGCCGCAAAACCTACTCGAGCAGTTGCGCAACTTCACCGTGGTGGTGGCCGATACCGGCGATATCGAAGCGATGGAGAAGTTCCGCCCGCAGGACGCCACGACCAACCCCTCGCTGATTACCGCGGCGGCGCAGATGCCGCAGTATCAGCCGATCGTGGACGGTGTTCTGAAGGATGCGCGCAATGAACTTGGCGAATCGGCCACGGACCAGGCTGTCGCCAACCTCGCCTTCCAGCGGCTCGCTATAGCCTTCGGCAAAAAGATTCTGCAGATTGTTCCCGGCCGCGTGAGCACAGAGGTCGATGCGCGCCTCTCCTACGACACTGAGGCCACCATCAAGCAGGCTCGCACCATCATCGCGCAATATGACGCCGCCGGCATCGGACACAATCACATCCTCATCAAGATTGCTTCCACATGGGAAGGAATCCGCGCCGCCGAGGTGCTGGAGAAGGAAGGCATTCACTGCAACCTGACGCTGCTCTTCGGGCTGCACCAGGCCATCGCCGCCGCTGACGCGGGCGTCACTCTCATCTCTCCCTTCGTCGGCCGCATCCTTGACTGGTACAAGAAGGACACCGGCAAGGACTTTCACGGCGCCGACGACCCCGGCGTGCAGTCGGTGACGAAGATTTACAACTACTTCAAGAAGTTCGGCTACAAGACCGTCGTCATGGGCGCGAGCTTCCGCAACACCGGCGAGATTACAGAGCTCGCCGGCTGCGATCTCCTCACCATCTCGCCGCAACTACTGGCCGAACTGGAGGCGACGCAGGCCGACCTGCCGCGCAAGCTTGACGCCAAGGCCGCCGCATCCATGCCGATGGAAAGAATCACCATCGACAAGGCGACCTTCGACCGCATGCACGCGGCCGATCGCATGGCCAGCGAAAAGCTGAAAGAAGGCATCGAAGGCTTCTCCGCCGCGCTTGTCAAGCTCGAAACCATGCTCGCGAAGCGGCTCGCCGAACTGGAGCAGCGTACGGCCGCGGCGGTATAAGAGAGTCGCCGCCCCAGCCCTCCCGAAGAAGCAGGCAGCCCATTCCGGCTGCCTGCTTCATTTGAAGTCCGTTCGGTGCTTGCACTCGTTACCCGCATCTGCCAACAAAGTTGTAGACCCCTCTTGGCAAACGCAACTGTTTCGATACTCTAGGTGTCAATACTTGTGTGAATCGGGCAGTGGCTGGCGCCCCCGCCGCATCCAAGCGCTTCACCGGCCAATGCCTCAGGCACACCGGCAGTGCGCGGTCACGGGAGGTTGGTATGCAAACACAGACGCATCCGCTCGAACCCTTCTTTCAACAGGTGGTCCGCAACAGCTACGAGGGCGCGCTTGGCCTGCACGACCCCGACATGACCAGCTACGTCGCGCATCTTCTCTGCGAGTTTTCGCGGGCGGACAGGCTCTATCCCCTGCGCGACGCCGCAGGCCATCCCGTCGAAGATCTGGCCGCATGGATTGAGGCCTCGGACCCGGTCAACGGCTCGGCCCCGTCCTTCGACGCGGAGCGCTCCGTACGCAAATCCATCGGCGACTTCGCGCTCTTTGTCGGCGGCATGTATCCGGAAGCGATGCAGCCTGGGCATCGCCGCGGCCCGCATCCTTCGCTCGGCGAACTCATCCAGGCCGGCAAGGAGAGCTACTACATCGTCAGCCAGTTCAACCTTTTTGAATATGAGAAAGAGGCGCCTTTGTTCGCGCGCCTCTCGGATGGCTTTGAACGGTGCGTGCTGGGCCTCGCGCTGGTGCGCGACGAGCTGCACAAGCACAACAGGCTTGCGCCGCCGCCGGTGCAATAGGTAAGGCGCCGGCGCACCGCAATTCTATTCAGACCAGACGGCCAGAATATTCCCTGCGCCATCTGAAAAGTGGAAGCGCCGGCCGCCTGGGAATGCGAACGTCGGCACGACAATGCGACCGCCCGCTGCGACAATTGCGGTTTCCGTTGCAGCAAGATCCCGCGAGTAGAGTACGATCAACGGCGCAGTCTTCTCCTGTTGCGGTATCGATCCAGCCTTGTAAAACCCGCCGTTCACTCCGGCTTGCGCCGCTGCGAAGCTCGCGTAGTCGGGCCCGTAATCTACGAAGTTCCAGCCAAACACGCTGGTGTAGAACTGCTTCGCGCGGGGAACGTCCGTTGTTGCGAACTCAATGTAGTTGATCGTGTGGTGCTGTCCTGCATGGGTCATAACTTTCTCCTTCTGCTGTGGTAAGCATGGAGTCGCGAGAAAGGGTGCTTCTGCGGCTCGGCGCGCACGCACCCCTCCCAGGGTGCTCTGATACGCCTCCATCCGCAATCTCTCAGGAGCCAAAGAGTGCAGGTAGAATCCGCTTGTTAACGTGCGGCGCGGATTGCCGAGGTACGCCCTCACCCTAGCAGAAGTCCAAACGGAGCGCCGGACTTTCTCTCCTCAGCGCCCCAACTGCAGCGCGAAGCCGCCCACCATGGAGCGTCCCTGCATATTCACACCGCTTATCTCCTGGTAGCCGGTGTTGCTGAGGTTACTCAGCCGCAGATAGGGCCGCAGCTTTCCGGTATCGTGCGTCAGCGTCGCATTCCACACCGGATACGCCGACTGCTGATACCGTTGCGCAATCTGCACCGTGTTGCCCACCACCCAGTGATGCGCCGCGGCTGCCGTCCAGGTGGCCATCACATTCTGTACCGGATAGTTGAAGATGTACTCCGACTGCAGTCCCTGCAATGCACTCTGCGCACCGTGCAGCGCCGTCCACGAAATTCGCACGGTCTGCTGCCGCGCGGGAATCCACGTCGCAGTCGCTTCCACGCCTTCAAATTGCAGGCCGCTCAGGTTTGTTGCCTGCCACCGCGTCGCAGAGGAGGCGCGCACATAGTCGATGGCATCATGTTCGCGCGTGTAGAAGCCCGTTCCGGAGAGCGTCAGCTTCGGCGAAGGGTTCCAATCCGCGCCACCGTCGCCCGACCACGCCGATTCTGGCTTCAGATTCGGATTCCCAATCGTCGTCGGGTCGGAGTAATAGAGGTCCGTGTACGTCGGAATGCGAAAGCCGTACCCTCCGCTGGCGCGCAGCTTCAGTCCCTGTGCCACGCGCAGACTCCCCGCGAGTTGTGGCGACCACACCGCCGGGATACCTCCGGAAAAAATCTCTCCGCGCAGCCCCGCTGCCAGATTCCATCGTCGTGCCGCCCGCCACAACTCCAGGTCCA
>JAJXWS010000058.1 GCA_021781495.1 Acidobacteriota bacterium
CGGTATCCGGGCGAAAAGTGGATCAAGGTGACCCGCAGCTGGACGATGGTGACGTGGCTGTTCCTGACGCTGGGCATCTTCCTGGGCATGCACTGGGCGTATGCCGTACTGGGCTGGGGCGGCTACTGGGGCTGGGATCCGGTGGAGAACGCCAGCTTTATGCCATGGCTGACGGGCACGGCCTTCCTGCACAGTGTGATGATGCAGGAGCGCAAGGGAATGATGAAGAGCTGGAACGTGTGGCTGATCTTCACCACGTTCCTGCTGTCGCTGCTGGGTACCCTGCTGACCCGCGCGGGACTGGTGAGCTCGGTTCACGCGTTTGCGAAGTCGTCTATCGGCAACTGGTTTGTGACGTTCCTGGTGATTGTGCTGGCGGTGTGCATCTTTACGTACATTCTGCAGCGCAGCCACCTGAAGAGCGAGCAGCGGCTGGAGTCGCTGGTAAGCCGCGAGTCGAGCTTCCTGTTCAACAACCTGGTGCTGCTGGCCGCCTGCTTTGTGATTCTGTGGGGCACGCTGTTCCCCATCCTGAGCGAGTTTGTGCAGGGCACGAAGGTGACGGTGGGCCCACCGTTTTACAACCGCGTGGCGGTGCCGATTGGGTTGTTCCTGCTGTTCCTGACGGGCGTGGGACCGCTGCTGCCGTGGCGGGCGACGTCTCTGCGCGCAATCCGGCGCAACTTTGTGATTCCGTCGATTGCGCTGTGGGCGACGGTGATTGTCTGCATGGCGGTGGGGGTTTTGCCGTGGAAGAACGGGCAGTTTGACACGGGCAACTTCTACGCGCTGGTGGCGTTTGCGCTGTCGGCGGGCGTGTTCACGGCCATCCTGTCGGAGTTTCTGCGCGGGGCCGCGGTGATTGCGAAGCAGACGCACCGGAACATCTTTGCCTCGACGTATCTGCTGATTCGCCGCAACACGCGGCGCTACGGCGGATACATGATCCACATTGGCGTGGTGATTGTGGTGGTGGGCCTGGCGGGTGCGGCGTTCAACCGCAGCAACGAGCAGGAGCTGGCACTGCACGGGCGGATGCCGATTGGACCCTACACGCTGGAGTGCATTGGCTTTACGCAGGACTCGAACCTGAACTACGACTCAGAGTACGCCGTGCTGGACGTCTACAAGGGCAGCCAGAAGCTGTTCCAGATGACGCCGGAGAAGCGTGTTTACCTGGCCAGCCAGCAGCCGCAGACGATGGTGGCCATCCACTCCGTGCCGGGCTGGGACCTGTACGTGGTGTATGAGGGCACGAATCCGGCGACCGGGCAGCCGATCATCAAGGCCTTCCTGAATCCGCTGGTGAGCTGGATATGGGCAGGCGTGGTGCTGATTGTGTTTGGCACGTTTGTGGCGCTGGTGCCGAGCCTGACCCCGGCAACGGCGGCGCTGCGGGTTCCGGCAGCCAGAACCGCGCCCGCCGAGCCGGCGCTGAGAGGGGGCGACTGATGGCATCGCTGCAACGCGGTTCCTTCTGGATCAAATCGGCACAGGCGATGCTGCTGGCGGTGGCCGTGTGCTTCTGGCTGGGGGCGAGTAACTCCAGCGCGCGCTTTAACGACCTGAGCCACAGGATGATGTGCACGTGCGGCTGCGCCCAGCTGCTGGGCGAGTGCAACCATGTGGGCTGCACGGAGTCTGGCCGGGAGCGGAGCGAGCTGAGCGCGGCGATTGAGGCGGGCAACACGGACCAGCAGATTCTGGCCAGCTTTGCCGCCAAGTACGGCGCCACGGTGCTGGCCGCGCCGCGCACGCAGGGCTTTGACCTGGTGGCGTGGATTGCTCCGTTTGCGGTGTTTGCCGCGGCTCTGCTGGGCACCATTCTGCTGGTGCGCCGGTGGTCGATTGGCAGGACGCAGGCGGCTGCGCAGCCCGCGAATCCTGAGATGGATGCGCTGCGCGAAAAGATTCGCCGCGAGACCGAGTCCGGCAACGACGGAGGTTTTTAGAGCCATGACGGAAACACAGGGATTGCTTGCCGGAGTGATGCTGGCTCTTGCACTGGGTATCTACACCTTCTGGCCGGAGAACGTGTTTGCCAGCCAGCGGGAGAAGACCCGCCTGGACTATCTGCTGGAGCGCAAGGAACAGCTGTATGAGAACCTGCGCGACCTGAACTTTGAGTACCGCGCCGGGAAGTATCCGGAAGAGGATTTCCAGGCGCAGCGGGCTCTGCTGGAAGACGAAACGGCGCAGTTGCTGGCTGAGATTGAACACCTGCAGCAGGCATAGGCAGCGCACAACGCATGACGCAAGCACGAAGGACGCTACAACCGGATATGAGATCGATCAAGCTACTTTTGCACTCCGCAGCCGCGAGCCTTTTTCTGGCTGCAGCGCTCGCACAGGCCTCTCAGGTGAGCGGCACGGTGACCAACAAGACCACGGGCAAGCCCGCTGCCGGAGACAGCGTGGTTCTGCTGGACGTACAGGCAGGCATGGCAGAGGTTGCGCATGCCACCACGGACGCCAGCGGACACTACACGATCAACATTCCGGGCAGCAACCCCTACCTGATCCGCGTGAACCACCAGGGAGCGGGATACTTTATCGCGGCGCCGCAGGGCGGAGCGCCGGGCGATATCCCGGTGTTCGACGTGGCGGCGAAGGTGGAGGGCGTGTTCATCGAGGCCGACGTGCTGGAGTTTGAAGCCGACAACGGCCAGCTGAAGGTGACGGAGCGCTTCTTTGTGCACAACACGAGCAATCCGCCAAAGACAGAGTGGAGCCCGCATACCTTTGAGATCGTGCTGCCGCCCGAGGCGGTGATTGTGGGCACGGCGGCACAGCGGCCCACGGGCCTGCCCACGGCCGTGAAGCTGGACCCGGTGGGCGCGAAGGGGCACTACTCGTTCAACTTCCCGATTCAGCCGGATGAGGGCGACAAGGATACGCTGTTCCAACTGGAGTACACGCTGCCCTACTCCGACGGGAAGTTCACCCTCCACACGCAGGTGACGCTGCCGACGCAGAGCGTGGGAATCCTGCTGCCGAAGAGCATGACCTTCCAGGCGGCTTCTGGCTCGGTGTTCCAGTCTGTGCCGGAAGACCCCAACGTGCAGACCTATGTGGCGCGGAACGCGGTGCCGGGCAAGACGCTGGAATATACGGTTTCCGGCACGGGGTCGATTCCGCGGCAGACCGGCCAGGGCGACAACAGCGGCCAGTCGGACGCGACCACGAGCCAGCCGGGAGGCGGCATCGGCGAGCCCATCAACACGCCGGACCCGCTGAGCAAGTACAAGTGGTGGATTCTGGGCGCGCTGGCCCTGCTGCTGGCAGCGGCTGCGGCCTTCCTGCTGCGCAAGCCTGCGGGAGCGGCCACGGCGGCACCGGCGGCGGCGGGCGGCGCGGGAGCACCGGCGGCGGCTCCGTTGTACAGTTCGCCGGCGGCAAAGAACTCTGCCCTGCTGACGGCGCTGAAGGAGGAACTTTTCGCGCTGGAGAGCGAGAAGCTCTCGGGAGCGATCAAGCCGGAAGAGTACGCGGAAGTGAAAGCAGCGCTGGAAACCGTGCTGAAGCGGGCGCTGAATCGAAAGTAGCTGGGCGGAAAGCACGGCCGGGGCTGCCTCCAGGGTGGAGGCAGCCCCGGTTTTTTTGCGGCGCAGCGGGGCCCCGGTCCGATTTCCTGATTCCTCGCACCGGCATCTCTCGTCCAATAGGCAGAAAGGTGGAGATTAAACTCCATGAACGCCTTCAAGACCACGATGCTGCTGACTGCGCTTACCGTATTGCTGGTTCTGGCCGGGCAGTACCTGGGCGGAACCAACGGAGCGTGGATTGCTTTTGCGATTGCCGCGGCAACCAACTTCTTCAGCTACTTCTACTCCGACAAGATTGCGCTGGCGATGTATGGCGCGCAGCCGGTGACGCGCGAGGAGCTGCCGCGAGCCTACGAGGTGGTGGAGCGGCTGACGCAGCGCGCCCATATCCCCATGCCGAAGATCTACGTAATTCCGACGGACTCGCCGAATGCGTTTGCCACGGGCAGGAATCCGCAGCACGCCTCGGTGGCCGTGACCCACGGCATCCTGGGCATTCTGAATGATGACGAGCTGGAGGGCGTGCTGGCCCATGAGCTGGGGCATGTGCGCAACCGGGACATCCTGACCAGCTCGATTGCGGCCACGCTGGCCGGAGCGATTACGATTCTGGCGCGCATGGCCTTCTGGGTTGGGGCGCTGGGCGGACTGGGCGGCGGCGAACGCCGCGACCGCGACGGCGGAGTGGGCGCGCTGTTCATGCTGATTCTGGCGCCGATTGCCGCCATGCTGATCCAGCTTTGGGTCTCGCGCACGCGCGAATATGAGGCGGACGCGAGCGGGGCGCATCTGACGGGCAATCCGTATGCACTGGCCAGCGCGCTCGAAAAGATTGCGGGAGTAAGCCGGCGGGTTCCGATGGTGGCCTCGCCCACCTCGGCGCACCTGTTCATTGTGCAGCCGCTGCTCTCAGGCGAGACCTTCGCCAGCCTGTTCTCCACGCATCCGCCCATCCACAAGCGGATTGAGCGGCTGATTGGGCGGCCGTCCGTGTACGGACGAATCGACTAGGCAGGCAGACACGCGCAGGCAGACGATAATGCTCGGCGTACTTGCGGAGCGGCCAAGCCGGTGTGAGAGCATAGAGCCGTTGCCCGCGTTCGCCGCCCGGCGGCGGATGACGGAGCTGTGAGAACGGACCGCGCATGAAGACCCTGCTCCGCACGCTGCTGTACCTTGCCCTGATTGTCTGGCTGGGCGCTGAGATCTTTTTCCCGGTGGTGGCCGCCATCACCTTTGGCACGCTGCAGCCGGATACACACATGGCCGGCTCGATTGTCGGGCACCTGCTGCGCATTCTGCATGGAATGGGGATGGTTGCGGGGCTGGTGATTCTGGCACTGCTGGCGCTGGCCCCGGCATGGGGACTCTACAAGCCAAAGGCTGTGCTGGCACCCATGGTGCTGGTGGTGCTGATGCTGATGCTGACGGTGTACTCGCAGTACAGCATTATCCCGGCGATGGAGAGCGACCGCATTGCGGCGGGCGGCGCGGTGGATGCCGCAGACGCCACGAACCCCAGCCGGATTCACTTCAACAAACTGCACAACCGCAGCGAACACGTGGAAGAAGCGATTCTGCTGCTGGGCATTGCCGTGGTGGTGCTGGTGGCGCGGGCAGAGACGGCTCGCGCCTGAGAGACTGCGCAAGACAAAGCGGCCCGTCGCTGAGGACGGGCCGTTTGCGTTTCCGGATTGCCGTGGGAGCTTGAGAAGTTAGCGGCCCCACTCGTTGCCGCTGCCGAACTGGAACAGATCAAAGAGGTCTCCGATGGCCGGGCTGTTGACCGGGACATAGGGGTTAGCCTGCGTGGTCTGCGGGTTGGGCAGGTTGTCGCGGCTGCGACCGGTGAGTGGGTTCAGGTTCCAGTTGCGCTCAATGAACTTGAGGATGGAGACGTGGTCGGCATAGGTGTGCGAGATGTGTCCCGGCAGGGTGTGGGCCGAGACGATAATCATGGGCACGCGCGTTCCATCGCCAAAGTAGTCGACCGGCTGCACGTAACCGGAGTCATAGTAGCCGCCGCCCTCGTCAAAGGTGATGAAGATTGCGGTGCTCTCCCACAGCTCGGGGTTGGCCTGCACGCCGTCCACGATCTTCTTGACGAAGCCTTCGAAGATATCCAGCTTGGACGAGGCCGGGTGGCCGTCGGCCAGGCCATTGGGCTTGACGTACGACACGGCGGGCAGGGTGCCCTTCTGGATGTCGGCGTAGAGATCGACCGAGTCCTTGATGTGGGTGGCGCGGAGGGTGGGGTTGGTCATGATGGAAGTGGAGTACTGCAGGAAGTTGCAGATGTTGCAGTACAGGTTGCCGGGCAGCGTGGTGGGGTTGGCAACGTAGTTATTCCACTGGTCGCCGTAGAAGGCAAAGGAGATGTTCTTTGCCAGCAGGGCGTCGCCGATGGTGCGGACCGTGGAGGGCGGAACCGTGTAGGTGTCCTTGGTGTCCACGGTTCCGTCGCCGAAGTAGCCGGGGTTGTAGTTGTTGAGGAGATAGTAGTGGCCGGGCTCGCAGTTGGGCTTGACCGGACGCTGGAGCGAGCCGAGATAGCCGACCACGGACTTGACGCCGGGCTGGCTGCTGTCAGCGCACTCGGAGTAGCTGCCGCCGGAGTAGCCGTCCTGCGTGTAGTAGTTGTTGGTGCCGGGCTGCGCGTCGGGGTTCTCAATTTCGTTGGCGGGAGGGGTGGCGGGGTGGCCGTTGCCGTCGCTGTACCAGATGGCGTCGCCCATGCCGATCTCGATGTGGTTGAGGCCCGTTCCGCCCAGAGCGGCCTGGTGGTAGTTGTCGCTCATGGAGTAGTGATCGGCCAGGTACTTGAGGTACGGCGCATCGCCCTGCTGCACGTTGTAGAAGCCCATGGCGGTGGAGCCTTCGCCGGTGCTCATGTCATTGAAGCCAACCGGCTGCGGCTTGCCGTTGGAGCCGGCGCCGACGGTGACCTCGACCCAGGGGAAGAGGTCGTTGCGGCAGCCGCTCGGGTTTGAGGCGGTGGCGTAGCTGGCGTTGCAGTCGAGCTGCTGCACCATCTGGTAGTAACGATGCACGGGGCTGGCCGCATAGTCGTTATAGGCGACGCCGGGCGTGAGTTGGAACGGCCCGGAGGGCAGCGTGGTGGCGTTGGGGATGCGGGTGTCCACCGTACCCTTGGGGAGGCCGGTGCCGCCGGTCGTCAGATAGCTGTAGTAGGTGTCATTGGCGAGGCCCGGCTCGAGCATCTTTGCCTCGGCGATCGAGGAGAGATAGGGCACCGTGGGGCCACCGGCCAGCGGTGCCGGCAGGAAGGTGTACGGCCCGGAGATGGCCGGGCTCACGGAGTAGCTGCCGGTGTCCTGCGCCTGGTTCTGCACGGCGAGGGAGTAGTTCGGGCCGGGCGTACCGTCGGCATTCACGATGCCCTTGGAGAGGAGGTTGCTCACGGTCTGGTTGCCGACCGGCTTGTAGGTGGCAAAGACGTGGTCGAAGGTACGATTCTCACCAAGAATGACGATGACGTGCTTGATCGGGGTGCGGGTTTGCAGATCTGCCGCTTGATCGTTGTTTGCGTCCTGGGCGAATGCGGGCGTGGGAAGACCCGCGAACACTTGCAGCGCGGAAAGAACAACCGCACCACACCGGATGAGCAGGGAGTTGCTTTGAGTCCGGGACATCTGACCCTCCAGGGGAATTGAAGATCTGCACGCGCCGCACTCTCCGGCGTCGACAGCGTGGGTAGGATAGCGACGGCATGGCAGGCAAACGGTGAACATGCCGGAAACACGGGATGAAAAAGCGATGAACAAGACGCGGAGGCAGGCTGGGTGGCGGTTTTAAGACTTTAAGTTTTACTTTTAGTTTTCGCTGTAAGTGAAATTTGAAAAGGCCGTTCTCTACTGTCATTCCAGGGCGATAGGTATCGAGACTGCGGATGGGAGAAGCCGAACGCGCGCGACTTATCCGCGTGGGCGGCGGGTTGGCTATGGCGACGAAGATTGCCGAGCGGGAGCATGGAAGAACGGTTTGCCTATGACACAGGGGGAACACGTTGAATCTGCAAGGCGTACCATTGCAGCGCGCCAACCTCCTGTATCATCGAAGAGGTCCTTTCGCGCTGTTCATCCTGTGGGGGCCATGACGGAAAGCACATGAAAACTGGCATCATCGGCCTGCCGCAGGTAGGCAAGACATCGCTCTTCAAGATTCTGACCAAGGCCAAGCTGGAGGATCGCGGCTACTCGAATCCGCGCGAGGCGCATATTGGGGTGGCCCGGGTTCCGGATGAGCGCCTGGACAAGCTGTCGGCGCTGTACTCTCCGCGCAAGACGACCTACGCCACGGTGGAGTATGTGGACGTGGCGGCGATTGGGCAGGAGGCGCTGAAGGAGACGGCTTTTCTGACCAGCCTTCGCAACGTGGATGCACTGATCCATGTTCTGCGCGCGTTCGAGGACGACTCGATTCCCCACGTTGGGGCGATTGACCCGCTGTGCGACGTGAAGAACGTGGAATTCGACCTGATGGTGAGCGACCTGACCCAGGTGGAGAAGCGGCTGGAGCGGGTGGAGAAGGACCTGCGCAAGATGCGGTCCAGCGAACTGGAGCACGAACAGGCCCTGCTGCTGCGCTCCAAAGAGGCGCTGGAAAACGAGAAGCCGCTGCGCGAACTGGAGATGACGGCGGAGGAGAAGAAGCTCATCAAGGGCTTCATGTTTCTGTCGCAAAAGCCTGTTTTGTATGTGGTTAACATTGGCGAGAGCACGACTCTGGGAGATGACCTGGACTCAGCCGTGAGCCGCTACAAGCTGGACGAGGTGGCGCACCGGCCGAACGCCGGAGCCACGGCCATCTGCGGCAAGGTGGAGGCGGAACTGGCGGAGATGGACGAGGCCGAGGCGGCGGAGTTCCTGGGCAGCTACGGGCTGCACGAGAGCGGGCTGGTGCGGCTGATCCGCAAGAGCTACGAGTTGCTGGGGCTGATCAGCTTCTTTACGGCGGGCGAGGACGAGTGCCGCGCCTGGACGGTGGCGGCGGGGTCAAAGGCGCCGCAGGCGGCGGGAGCGATCCACACCGACCTGGAGCATCACTTCATCCGCGCGGAGACGATCCGGTGGGATGCGCTGCTGAAGGCGGGCAGCGAGGCGGCGGCCCGCACGCAGGGCACGCTGCGGCTGGAAGGCAAAGAATACGTGGTGCAGGATGGCGACGTGCTGCACATCCGGCACAGCGGGTAAGCGCAGATGCTGAAGACCTCCCTGCTGCTCGGCCTGCTGGCTGCGCTGGCCGACGTGGCCGGCGGGCTGGTACTGGTGCGCGCCCGCGGCGTGGAGCGCTTTCTGCGCTACTTTGTCGCGCTGGGGGCGGGCTTTCTGATGGCCACGGCGCTCTTAGAGATGACGCCGGAGAGCCTGCGCCTGCGGCCGCATCTGGGGCCAATCCTGATTATGGCGGGCTACTGCATCGTCCACCTGCTGGAACACACCATTCACTCGCACTTCCACTATGGCGAGGAGACGCACCGGGACGAGTTTGTCTCGCGGCGGACAGGCTACTCCGTGCTGAGCGGGCTGAGCGTGCATGCGCTGTTTGACGGCGTGGCAATCGGCTCGGGATTTGTGGTGTCAAACTGGCTGGGCTGGCTGATCTTTCTGGCCGTGTTTCTGCACAAGGCGCCGGAGGGCTTCACGATGGCATCAGTGATGCTGGCCAGCGGACGGAGCCGGGTGGCGGCGTTCTATTCGGCCGTGGCACTGGCCGGCGCCACGCTGCTGGGCGTGCTGATTATCGAGCTGGCTCCGCACTGGCTTTCGTTTGGGCTGCCGGTCTCAGCCGGGGTAGCTCTCTACGTGGGAGCCAGCGACCTGGTGCCGGAGGTGAATCGCGAGCCGGGCGTGCGCATGGCGCTGGTGTTCTTTCTGGGCGTGGCGGGCTTTCTGCTGCTGCGCATGATGCTGCCCGCGCTGTGAGAGCGGAGCGCTAGTCGGCCGCCGCACTGCGCAGATCGCGCTGCCAGCTCCATCGCAACCGGTAGAGCCGGGCGAGAAGACGCAGGTATTCGAGCGCAACCCGGAGGCCGGCCTTGCTGGAGCCGGCGCGCCTTTGACCAAAGACGAAGGGGATCTCGCGGACCGACTGCAACCGGCCGCGGACGAGTATCTCCAGCAGCAGCTTGAAGCCTGAGGGCTGGAACGAGATGTGCTGCACGCAGGAGCGGCGCACGACGAAATAACCCGACATGGGATCGCAGATGCGCAGCCACTGCCGCTGCAGGGGACGCGTGGCCCAGACCGCGGCGGCGGAGGACAGCCTGCGCAGGGGATTCCAGGGGCCGAGTTCCCCGCCCCGGGCGTAGCGGCTGGCGATGGCAAGATCGTGGCCATCGTGGATGGCCTGCAGGAGTTGGGGCAAGAGGCGCGGAGGGTGCTGCAGGTCGGCGTCCATGGCGGCGAGCAGGGTGGCGTCTGTGTGCTGCCAGCCGTGGAGGATGGCTCCGGAGAGCCCGCGCTGACCGCGCCGGACGAGTAGGCGCACGCGGGGATCGGCTCGGCAGACGGACAGAACCGCCTCGGCCGTGCCGTCACGGCTGTCGTCGTCCACAACCAGAACCTCCCAGGCAAGACTGAGCGGGGCGAGGGCAGCACGCACCTCATCGAGCACCGCGACGATATTGCCGCGCTCGCGCAGCGTGGGAATGACCAGCGCCAGCTTGTGCGCGGATGGGGCGAGACCGGGGACGGTGGGCCGAATTGGCGGTGCGGCGGACAACGGCAAACTGCCGGATCGCGTTATGGTCTGGGTAGACATGCTCAACTGGAGTATATGGAGTTTGCGCGATTGAGTCCCGGCAGGCCGGTGGTTCGCTTTGCCCTGATTCTGATTTTTACCCTGCTGGGCTTTGCCGTGATGGGCTACCACCCCGGCTATGAGGACGACGGGGTCTATCTGGCGGCGGTGAAGGCCGATCTGCAGCCGGCGCTTTATCCTCACGACGCTGCGTTCTTCCGGCTGCAACTGCAGGCCACGGTGTTTGACGGCGCCTTGGCGCGGTTTGTCCACTGGACGGGGATGCCGCTGGCATGGGCGGAGCTGCTGTGGCAACTGGCGACCATCTTCGGGACGCTGTGGGCTTGCCACAGCATTGCACGACAACTGTTTGAGGACGCGCGGGCGCAGTGGGCGGGCGTGGCCATGGTGGCCGCCATGCTGACGCTGCCGGTGGCCGGGACCGCGCTGAACCTGGCCGACCAGCATCTGCATCCGCGGAACATTGCCACGGCGCTGATTCTGATGGCGGTGGCGCGGATTCTGGCCGGGCGACGGAGGCAGGCGCTGGCGCTGCTGGCGGCGGCGATGGTGATGCACCCCATCATGGGCGTGCTGGGCATCTCCTTCTGCGCGTTTCTGGCGTTGTCGCTGCGGCAGGGGCCGGGGGGATGGCTGCGGGGGCAAACGGGCTCGCTGGCCGCCGCCGTGCCGCTGGGCTGGATCTTTGAGCCGCCCACGCCGAACTGGCATCGCGCGCTGAATACGCGGACGTACTACTTCCTGTACCAGTGGACGTGGTACGAGTGGCTGGGCGCGCTGGGGCCGCTGGCGCTGTTCTGGCTGCTGTGGAGGATGGCGCGGCGGCGCGGGCAGGCGAAGCTGGCGCGGTTTGCGCTGGCGGTGCTGGCGTACGGGGTGTTTCAGCAGGCGCTGGCGATGGCGGTGCTGGCGCCGGCGGCGCTGGTGCGGGTAACGCCGCTGCAGCCGATGCGCTATCTGCAACTGGAGTACTTTTTTCTGGCGCTGATGGCGGGGTGCCTGCTGGGCAGCGCTGTGCTGCGGGCGCGGGCGTGGCGATGGGTGGTGTATCTGGCGCTGATCAACGGGGGAATGTTTGCCGCGCAGCGGGCCCTGCTGCCTGCCTCGCAGCACCTGGAGCTGCCGGGACGAGCGCCTGCGAATCCGTGGCTGCAGGCCTTCCAGTGGGTGCGGCGCAACACGCCCGTGACGGCGTATTTTGCGCTGGATCCGCGATACCTGGCGCTGCCGGGCGAGGACTACCACAGCTTTCGCGCGCTGGCGGAGCGGAGCCAGCTTGCCGACGCCATCAAGGACGCGTCCGTGGTGACGCAGGTGCCGGAGCTGGGCGACGCCTGGGCCCGGCAGGTGGATGCGCAGGCCGGGTGGAACCGCTTCCAGATCAAGGACTTCGAGCGGCTGAAGCGGGAGTTTGGGGTGGACTGGGTGCTGGTGGACTATCCGCAGCCCGGCGGACTGGACTGCCGGTGGCATAATGAGCGGCTGGCGGTGTGCCAAATTCCCTAGATTTCGCTCACAACAGGTGGGTTTTCGCGTCGTATCATAAAGATAAGGCTATCCCTGCCCGAGGACTGAACCGGACGAATGATTAATAACAAGCGCGTGGTCGTCGTGCTTCCTGCGTACAACGCGGAGAAGACGCTGAAGCAGACGATCCAGGAGATTCCCAGCGTAGTTGACGCCTGCATCCTCGTCGACGACCGGAGCACGGATGCAACGGTGCGGTTGGCGGGCGAACTCGGCCTGCAGGTGCATGTGCACGAGCAGAACCGCGGTTACGGCGGCAACCAGAAGACCTGCTACGCCGCAGCGCTGGACGCCGGCGCCGACATCGTGGTGATGGTGCACCCGGATTATCAGTATTCGCCGCTGCTGGTGGAGCCGATGGCCGCGATGATTGCGCATGGCGTGTACGACATCGTGCTGGGCTCGCGGATTCTGGGCGGCGGGGCGCTGCGCGGCGGCATGCCGCTCTATAAGTACATTGCGAATCGCGCGCTGACGCTGGTGGAGAACCTGGCGCTGGGCGCCAAGCTATCGGAGTATCACACGGGACTGCGCGCCTATAGCCGCGACCTGCTGCTCTCACTGCCGCTGAATGCCAACTCAGAGGACTTTGTATTTGACAACCAGTTGCTGGCGCAGTGCATCTATCTGGGCGCGCGGATCGGCGAGATCTCCTGCCCGACGAAGTACTTTCCGGAGGCCTCGTCCATCAACCTGCGGCGAAGCACGGTGTACGGCCTTGGCGTGCTGAAGACCACGCTGGACTGCGTGGCCGCGCGGGCCGGGCTGTATCGCAAGCAGACGTTCGACTTTCCGCCGCTGCAACTGAAGGCGACGGGAAGGTCGATGGCGCAGGCCGCAGAGGAGCTTCCATGAGCCGCTCGCAAGACCAGCGCTTCCCGCTTCTGCGCCTGATCGGACTGACGCTTGCGGCCCTGCTGATCCACGGATACCACCTGGGCGTGGAAGACGGCGAGATCTACGTGCCGGCGGCGCGCAAGCTGCTGCATCCGAACCTGTATCCCTATGCGACGGAGTTCTTTCTTTCGCACGGGCATCTGTCGCTGTTCGGCTCGATTCTGGCGTGGACCGCGAAGCTGACACATCTCTCGATGGACTGGACGCTGTTTGGGTGGTATGTGGCCAGCCTGTTCGGGACGCTTGCCTCCTGCTGGCTGCTGGCGGCCGCGTGCTTTACCTCGCCGCGCGCGCGGTGGACCGCGCTGCTGGTGGTGACGGCGGTGCTGACCATGCCGGCGACGAACACCGGGCTGCTGCTGGTGGACCCGTACCTGACGGCGCGATCGTTCTCAACGCCGCTGACGCTGTTTGCGCTGGCCAGTTTTCTGGAGCATCGCTATGCCCGCGTTGTGGTGGCCATGCTGGTGACGGCCTCGGTGCATCCGCAGATGGTGGCGTACCTGCTGTTCCTGACCGGGGTGATGTGGGCCGTGGAGCGCGGCAGAGCGTCCGTGACGGAGCCGGTGCCGGCGCTGGCCGCGGCCATCAGCATTCTGCCCACGGGCTTTCATCTGGCTCCGGCTACGGGGCCGTATCGCGAGGCGCTGTTCTCGCGCGACTACTTCTTCCTGTACAACTGGGCCTGGTACCACTGGCTGGGGATGCTGGCGCCGCTGGCCATTCTGGGGTGGTTCTGCACCAAGGGCCGGGTACGCGGAACGCGCCCAGGGTTTCGCCTGATCAGCTTTGCGCTGATTCCGTTCGGGCTGCTCTCGATTGCGGCGGCGGTGCTGCTGGCCTCCTCGCCGGACTTTGAGATGTTTGAGCGGCTGCAGCCGCTGCGCTCGTTCCACCTGATCACGCTGGTGTTTGTGCTGCTGCTGGCGGGCGTGGCGGGCGAGTATCTGGCCAAGGGCCGCAAGTGGGTTCCGGTGGCGATTGCCCTGCCGATGGCCATTGGGATGTACGTGGTGGCGCGGCAGACGTATCCCAACAGCCCGCAGGTGGAGCTGCCCGCAAAGACGAGCAGCAATCCGTGGGTGAATACGCTGCTGTGGATCCGCCAGAACACGCCGGACAATGCGGTGTTTGCGGTGGACTCGCGCTACTTCAAGGACGATGTCGCCGACGTGCACGGCTTCCGCTCGATTGCGGAGCGCTCGGCGCTGGCGGACTACTACAAGGACAGCGGCGTGGTTTCGCTGTTCCCTGCCCTGGCCCCGGAGTGGAAGCAGATGAGCGATGCCACGTATGGGCTGAACCACTTCTCCGCGGCGCAGTTTCGCAATCTGGAACAGGAGTATCCGGCGGTGACGTGGACGGTGGTTCACGGACCGGCGCCGGCCGGGCTGGACTGCCCGTATCATCAAGACTCCTACTCGGTGTGCCATCTGCCCGCTCTGCAGGCTCCCACGGCCGCGCAGCACACGCACGCCTGAGGCAAACGCGCTTTTCCTGCGAGCTCTTACGCACCGCGGCAGCGGCAGCGTGAGAGCCCGGCTGCGTGAATCCGCGCTTGGCGATTTACAGCCCCATCCCGCAGAATGAAGATTGAGCAATTTTCGCCGTTGCAGGAGACGGCTCCATGCTGAATCTGACTCAGCGTCTGATCGCAGGTTGTGTTTTGATTACCGGGCTGTTTGCCGGATTGATCGCGGTGGCGCGGCCTGCCCTGGTGGCTGCGGGAGAGTTCCGCCTTGCCATTGCGTTTGCCATCACCGCGGTTGTGGTGCAGGCGGGCCTGGTGCTGATTGTGCTCTGGCCGATTCGCATGCTGGCGCGCGACGCTCACATGATTGCGCAGGGCAACCTGGAGCATCGCGTGGAGTGGAGCAGCCACGACGACTTTGGCGTGATCGCGGCAGAGTTGAATCGCATTGCGGTAAGGCTGCGCGACCTGAGCGACACGGAGGCCGGGCGCAAGCAGATGGAGTTTCAGCTCTCCGACGCCGTGCTGCAATCCATCTTTGAGCCGATTATCGTTACGGACTCCAAGGGCCACGTGCTGAAGGTGAACCAGGCGGCGGCAGAGATTCTGGGCGAAGCTGCCACGGATCGCATGGCGCTGACCACCACGCCGGGCGGCGACAAGATTCTCAGCGCGATTCGCGACGCGGTGGCGATGCAGAAGCCGATTGCGGCGGAGGGCGAGGCCGCCATGCTGCCGCTGCGCATCGGCAAGCAGGCGCGCAGCTATCGCCTGCGCACCATGCCCATGCGCGACTCCGAAGGCAGGCTGCTGGGCACGGTGACCACGCTGGAAGACGTGACCACGCTGCAGGATACGGACCGCTTCAAGACGCAGTTCATCTCCGTGGCCAGCCGCAAGCTGCGCGACCCGCTGATGCAGCTGCGGCGCGGGCTGTACGCGCTAAGCCAGGGATTTGGCGGGGCGCTGCAACCGCTGCAGACCGACCTTGTAACCGCAGCCAGCCAGGAAGCTGAGAAGCTGGACGACCTGATGGGCGACCTGATCGAAGTGGCGGAACTGGACATCGGCAAGCGCGAGCTGCAGGTGGAGCGGCTGCGTCCGCTGCCGCTGCTGCACCAGGTCCGCGACCGCTATTGCGACCAGGCCGCGGAAAAGCACATTCGGATCGAGGTGAAGGCGTTCGCGGATATCTCACTGGTGCAGGCGGACCGGCGCGCGGTGCGCTCGATTCTGGACAATCTGCTCTCGAACGCGATTCGCTACACGCCGCCGGACGGCGAGATTCTGCTTGGCGCCGAAGAGATCAAGGACTATGTGCAGTTCACGGTGCGGGACACGGGCCGGGGCATTGAAGCGGAGCGCCTGAGCACAATCTTTGACCGCTTCAACGCCTTCTCTGACACGGGCACCGGGCTGGGACTGGCGCTGGTGCGGCGGCTGGTGGAGTCGCTGGGCGGACAGATTGCGGTGGAAAGCCGCCTTGGGCACGGATCTACATTCCGCTTCACGCTGCCTGTTTCCGTGGCGCAAACGGCGCATCATCCTGTCGAGGTAGGTTGAACAATGGCAGAGCTTTCACCCGATCGCACGAAGGAACCCGGGAAGCTGCGGATTTATATTGGCGCGGCCGCCGGCGTGGGCAAGACCTACCAGATGCTGAACGACGCGCTTGTGAAGCGCGCGCAGGGCATCGACGTTGTTGTCGGTCTGGTGGATGCGCATGGGCGCCAGGAGACCGCCGATCAGATTCGCGACCTGGAGATTATTCCGCAGCGTGTGATTGCGTATCGCGGCGTTGAGCTGAAGGAGATGGATCTCGACGCGATTCTGGCACGGCATCCAAACACGGTGATCGTGGACGAGCTGGCACACACGAACGTGCCCGGCAGCAAGAATCGCAAGCGCTACGAGGACGTGCTGGAGCTGCTGGATGCGGGCATCAACGTGATGGCGGCCGTCAATATTCAGCATCTGGAGACACTGAACGACTCCATCAGCCGCTCGGCGAACGCGGTGATTCGCGAGACGGTGCCGGACAACTTCTTCAAGCGCGCCGACGAGGTGGTCAATGTTGACGTGACGGTGGAGGAGCTTCGCCTGCGGTTGCGGCAGGGCAAGATCTTCGAGCCGGAGATGGTGGAGCACGCGCTTTCGAACTTCTTCCGCAAGGGCAATCTGAACCTGCTGCGCGAGCTGTCCTTGCGCACCACCGCGGAGCAGGTGAGCAAGCGCGCCGCGGACTATCGCCGCACGCAGGGGCTGGAACAGGCGCCGATTCCCGAGAAGGTGATGGTGTGCCTGAGCACGCGGCCCGGCACGGAACGGCTGCTGCGCGTGGGCTCACGCATTGCAGGGCGCCTGGCCACCAACTGGTACGCCGTGTACGTGACGCGTCCGGATGAGCGCAAGAATCACGAAGACCCCGAGGCCATGCAGCGGCTGGAGGACTACCAGCGCATGGCACGCGATCTGGGCGCGCAGATTGTGAATCTTTCGGACAAGAACGTTGCCGATGCTCTGATTCGCTTTGCGCAGCAGGAGAGCATCTCGCATGTCGTGTTTGGGCAGTCAGCGCGCTCGCGGCTGGATATTCTGCTGCGCGGCTCGGTGCTCAACCGCTTTCTTGCGGAAGTGCGCGACGTGACGGTGCAGGTGGTGCCGATGCAGAAGCCGCTGCGGCGCTGAGGTCTGCTGGCTGTTTGCCGGAGGCTGGGTTAGACTTGAAACTAGAGCGCAGCGCGCGGTGCGATGCACGGCGCGCGCCTCAACTAGGTGAGAGCTCGTAGCTCAGTAGGTAGAGCAACGCCCTTTTAAGGCGTGGGTCCTGGGTTCGAATCCCAGCGAGCTCACCACTCCCACCCAATCGCGATTCCCCACTAATCCCTGGGCCAGAAGTGTGTCTCAGAGCAGTCGCGCAGGCGCTGTGCCGCGCCTTCCGGCGTGATGTCGCGCTGCGGCATGCCGAGCATCTCAAAGCCGACCATGAATTTGCGCACGGTGGCGGAGCGCAGCAGCGGCGGATAGAAGTGCGCGTGGAAGTGCCACTCCGGATGTGACCCGCCATCCGTTGGCGTTTGATGAAAGCCCATGGTGTAAGGGAAGCTGGTCTCAAACAGGTTGTCGTAGCGCGTGGTCAGGCGCTTGAGGGCATCGGCCAGGGCATCGCGCTCGTCGCTATTGAGCTGCGGCATGGCGCCCAGGTGACGCTTGCTGACCAGCAGCACCTCAAACGGCCACACGGCCCACCACGGCACCAGCGCGGCGAAGTGGTCATTCTGAAAGATGATGCGCTCGCCGGCGGCAATCTCCGTAGCGACGTAGTCGCAGAGCAGGCAGCGGCCGTTGGCGGCCAGGTAATCGCGCTGCGCCACGGTCTCGGCGGCGGGCTCGTCCGGCACAAAGCCGGTGGACCAGATCTGGCCGTGCGGATGGGGATTGCTGGCGCCCATCATTGCGCCGCGATTCTCAAAGATCTGCACGTACTGAATCCAATCAATACCGCCCAGCTCTTCATACTCGCGGGTCCAGGCATCGACGACGCGACGAATCTCCGGCTGCGTCATGCGGGCGAGGGTGAGGCTGTGGTCGGGGTGGAAGCAGAGCACCTTGCAGAAGCCGCGGGCGACTTCGCCGACGAGCAGGGGCGAGCCGTGAGTGTCCGCCTCGGCGGGGGGATCGGGGAGCAGGGCGGCGTAATCGTTTACAAATGTGAAGATTGACTCGTAGGACGGGTTCACGGCGCCACCAGCGCGCTTGTTGCCCGGGCAAAGATAGCACTCCGCGTCATACGCGATGCCGGAAGGCAATGTCTTCTGCGCCACCTCGCCCTGCCACGGACGCTGCGTCCGGTGCGGCGAAACCATCACCCAAGACTGCCGCAGCGGATTCCACCTGCGGTGCGGATACTGCCATTTCTTGTCCATGCTTTCTCCAAACGCCATTGTAATGGGGGCACGGTGCGGACGGCATAGGCTAATCAGCCGTGGGAATCAGAATCTCCGTGACGAGCTCTTCCTCCGGCGTGGTGGCGGGATTATTGACGTAGTGCTCAATCGCAAAGTCGTCGCGCAGCGGGACAGCGTTCTGCGCAACGAGATCCCACACGCGGCCGCTGGCCTGCGGAAGCTGGCTGTACGAGCCGGTAAGCACAAAGCGGCTGTAAGCGCCGCCTCGGAACAGCTCATAGGCCATTCCCTGCGGCAGGTTGACGGGAGGCGCCTGGAGCGCGAAGCCTGCGCGATAGATCTGCGGGCCGGGCTTGTAGAGGCTCATCTGCCGGAGGATGCGATTGTGCTTCTGCAACTCCTCGATGCAGCCGTGCGCGGTTTGCCAGGCGAGCCATGCATTCTGCTGAAAGGGCCCAACCTTCTCCACGAAGACGTAATGCGTTTGCGGCCACTCGACCTGCTGCGGCACTTCATTCAGACTCATCCCGGCTCCCTTCTCGGCTTCCTTTCGTGCCGGCATGCGTCCGGCATCCGGCCCCGGATGCCACCGATGTTGGACCCATGCGCGAGGATAGTTCTACCATAGACGCTGCGACTCACACTGCCACGTTGTATCCCAGGACCCAGCACGCGATGCTCTCGGCCGACGCCATCCTCAACCTGCATGACACGCTGACCCGCGCTTGGCACATCGAGCTGCCGCCAGCGCCGGCCGGCGAGCCCGGCGACTGGCTGGACCGCATTGCGCGCCAGCACCGCGCCAACTTTGACCTGTGGCACATTGAGGACGAGGCCCGCGCGCCCGGCGCCACTGACGCCGAGCTGGCCAGCGTGAAGCGCCGCATTGACCGCACCAACCAGCTGCGCAACGACCTGGCCGAGGCGCTGGACCGCACCTTGCTGGAATGGCTGACACCGCAGTTCCTGCCCAGCCCTGCGGCGCCGCTGAACTCCGAGTCTCCGGGATTGATCATCGACCGCCTCTCCATTCTTGCCCTGAAGATCTTTCACACGCGCGAGGAGGCGGAACGGCGCGATGCCCCGGAGGGTCACGCCGAGCGCAATCAACAACGTCTGGCCATCCTGCTGGAGCAACGCGCCGATCTGGCAGGCTGCCTGAATGCCCTGTGGCACGAGACACTGACCGGCACGAGGCGCTTCAAACTCTATCGCCAGCTGAAGATGTACAACGATCCGGCGCTGAATCCGGCCATCTATCGCAGCCATGCGGGTAGCGGGCAATAAATCTGTCCCTTAGACCGCACCCATTGACGCGAATCGGGGTTATGCGTATAAAGAGGGCTCAAGCAGCATCGCGTTCCACGCCGGGTTTCTGCGAGATGATTTGCAGTTCCGCCGGATGAGGGAACGCGCATGCGCATCGGCATATCCATGACGCAAGAGGTTCGATCCGCGGCATCAGGCCGCAAAAAAGCTCCCCTACTGGCCGCCAAGCCCAGCAGCCACGCTGCCCCCGCGGACGGCCCGGCATTTCATCACTATCAATCCGCGGTGCAGCTTGTGCAGCAGGGCAAGTATGAGAAGGCCATTGCCGCCTTTGAAAAGCTGCTGGCCACGGCACCGCTTCAGATTGTGGAGCGCTGCCGCATGTACATCACCACATGCCAGCGCCAGATTGACCGCCAGGGGCTTGCCTTCCTGACCCCCGAGGAACGCTACGACTACGCTGTCTCGCAGTTGAACGCCGGAGACTTTGAGGAAGCCGGCGAGCAGCTGCGGAGTATTCTGGCGGATGCGCCGGATGCCGACTACGCGTACTACGGGCTGGCCGTGCTCGACTCGATTACAGGGCGCGCGCAGGGATGCCTGGACAACCTGGCCCGGGCGATTGAGCTGAACCCGAAGAATCGCCTGCAGGCACGCTCGGACAATGATTTCCAGAGCATGGTGGATGACCCTCGCTTTACGGAGTTGCTGTATCCTGAAGTTCCGTAAAGACTGACGTGAACTTCGATTCCGCTTCGTTGAATTCGACCCCGGTGCTGCCGTCGCCGAACGGACAGGAGCCGTCTGCGCGTCCGTTGCGCGTGGTGGCGATCGGAGGAGGCACGGGGCTCTCCACGCTGCTGCGCGGCCTGCGCAGGCACGTGGCGGTGCCCGGGCTGCCCTGCACGGAGCCGTGCCAGATTGCCGACCTGGCCGCGGTGGTGACCGTTACGGACGATGGGGGATCCTCTGGCCGGCTGCGCAAGGACTTCAACATGCTGCCGCCGGGCGACCTGCGCAACTGCATGGTGGCCCTGAGCGAAGAGGAAGACCTGCTGGTGCAACTGTTCGCCCACCGGTTTCGCTCTGGCGATGCACTGGAGGGACACAACTTCGGCAACCTGTTTGTGGCGGCACTTACGGAGATCACGGGGGACTTTGCCCACGCCATTCAGCTGGCCTCAAAGATTCTGGCCACGCGCGGCCACATCTATCCGGTGACCACGGCCAACGCCACGCTGGTGGCCCGCATGGACGATGGTTCGCTTGTGCGGGGCGAGACCAGCATCACGGCCAGCCGGCACCGCATCGCCGAGCTGATGCTGGACCCTCCGGGCGCCTCGGCTGTGCCGGAGACGCTGGAGGCCATTGAGCGCGCCGACCTGATCACGGTGGGGCCCGGCTCGCTGTACACGTCGCTGATTACCAACCTGCTGGTGCAGGGCATCCCCTCGGCGCTGGCCCAGGCGCGCGGGGTGCGGGTGTACGTCTGTAACCTGATGACGCAGGCCAATGAGAGCCTGGGACTGAGCGCGTCAGAACACATCGAGCGCATCTACGAGCACACGCGCGCGCCGATCTTCGATTACGCAATCGTGAACACGGCGCCCTTCTCGCCCCAGACCATCGAGCGCTATGCGGCAGAGAACGCCGCGCCCATCGTGGCCGACATCGAGCGGATTGAGGCCCTGGGCGTCCGCTGCATTACGGGCAACTTTGCCAGCGAAGAGAGCGTGGTTCGCCACGCCGCCGCACGCGTCACCAGTGCCCTGCTGGCGCTGGGTCAGGCCGCCGTCAGCCGCGCGTGACATGCTGCTCTGCCAACTGACATCCGCTTTCTTCCAGTACCGGAAACGACCTGAGCGCGTCTTCAAGTCCGTGCCTATCGTCAGGCTGCTAATCCGCGGCTTCCACGGTTCGCTTGAGCTGGCCGCAGGCGGCAAAGATGTCGCGCCCGCGCGGACGGCGCAGGTAGACCGGTACGCCCTCGGCGGCGAGCGTGCGCCGGAACGCCTCCACCGTTTCCGGCGCGGGCATGGCGTAGGGCACGCCGGGTCCGGGATTCCAGGCAATCAGGTTCACCTTCAGCGGCAGGCCGGCCAGGCGCACCAGACGCGCCACCTCGCGCGCATGCTCGGGCTGGTCTGTAACGCCGCCGAGCAGAACGTACTCAAAGGTGACCCGCTCGCGGGGCCGCAGGCGCAGCTTTCGCACCGCGTCCACAACGGCCTCAATGGGCCACTTGCGGTTGATCGGCATCAGTTCACTGCGCACGGCATCGTTGGGCGCGTTGAGGCTGATGGCCAGCTTGGGACGGACCTCGGGCGGCTCCTCCGCTAGGCGCTCGATGCCGGGCACGATGCCGGAGGTGGAGACGGTCATGCGCTGCGGGCTGATGCCCACCTCCTGCACCAGCAGGCGCACGGCGGCCATCCAGTTTTCGTAGTTGAGCAGGGGCTCGCCCATGCCCATGAAGACCAGGTTGACGCGCTCCCGGCCGATTTCGACGCTGTGCCGGTCGAGCACGGAGACGACCTGTCCGGCGATCTCGCCCGCGGTAAGGTTACGCTGCAGGCCCAGGCGGGCGGTAAGGCAGAACTGGCAGTTGACGGCGCAGCCCACCTGGCTGGAAACGCAGATGGTGGCGCGGTCCCAGCCCTTGCCTGCCTCGTCGGTCTCGCTGCCGTCGCCGGCTTCGCCGCCGTCGCCCTCGGGCATCCAGACGGTCTCCACAGTCTCCGGTCCGGCCACGCCCTCCACCAGGTAACGCTCCGTCCCATCCACTGAGACAAAGGCCTGTACGAAGGGGGGACGGCCGACCTCCCAGCCCTCCGCCGCCAGCTTTTGCCGCAGGGACAGGGGCAGGGGGGTGATCTGGCCAAGGCTGGTAACCCTTTGACGATAGAGCGCTTCTGCCAGCTGACGCCCCCGCCAGGCGGGTTCGCCCATGGCTTGCATGCGCGCCGCGAGGGCTGCCGCATCCAATCCGAAGAGGGGCCGGCGGCTTCCCTCCGGGGGCAAGTTGGTGTCTAATCGAACGAGTTGGCTGGAATTTGCGGTCACGGCTGGGCTCAGCATAGAGCATCTCTCCCCTACCATGCAGCCCCCACCCGCCGAACCGGTTCCGGCATGTCTCCCGTTCCAGGGCGTCGTACCGGCCTGCTGCGGCCGCAATTGCCGCAGGGGCTGAACAGCAAAACTTACTCATCGAGGATTATGACCACCGAGCGAAACCTTCGCCGCACTGTATTGCCCAACGGCCTGACCGTTCTGACCGAGCGCATGGAGCATCTGCGCTCCGTAGCCATGGGGGTCTGGATCAAGTCCGGCTCCCGCTGCGAGGCAGCCGAGACGAACGGCATCTCTCATTTTGTGGAGCACATGCTCTTCAAGGGCACGCGGTCGCGCTCGGCCCAGCATATCGCCCGCGAGATGGACTCGATTGGCGGCAACCTGGACGCTTTTACCGGCAAGGAGACGATCTGCTTCAACGTGAAGTCGCTGGCGGACCACGTGCCCATCGCGCTGGACGTGCTGGCCGACCTGGTGCTGAACCCGGTCTTCGCCACAAAGGACATTGAGC
>JAJXWS010000059.1 GCA_021781495.1 Acidobacteriota bacterium
CCGGGATCAGTGAGATCCGGAAAGAAATCCGCGAGCAGGCGCCCTGCGCACAACGCCTTGTAAATCATGGTCGAGGAAGAGATGCTCACGACATAGCCGGGCAATCCTGAGCGCTCAAACTGCTTGCGCGCCAGAAAAAGCCTGCGATCAAAATTCTCCGCATCATCGCTGGTCACCAGCACGTGCCATATCGCGGGGCGCGACGACACCGCAATCTCCCCCAGCACCTCAGGCCGCACTGGAACAGGCCGCCAGCAAAGCACTTCCACGCTCTGTGCCGCAAGCGCTGCCTCCATCTCCGCGCGCTGTGCCGCATCGTCGGCGGGCAAAAACACCACCGCCACGCCCAGCGGTTTCTCCGCCGCCAGCGTCACGCCGCACTGCGCCAGCAGCCACTCCCGCGGAATCGCGGTCGTCACCCCGACGCCATCGCTCGACTTCCCGTCCGCGGCCACGGCACCGCGATGCTCCAGCCGCGCCAGCGCCGTCAGAGCATGTGCCAGAATGTCGTGCGAAGGCTCTGCGGAAAGCTGCGCCACAAATCCAACGCCACAGGCGTCCGCATCAAACCGCGGATCAATCAGGCTGACATCCAAATAGGACGGCCTCTGCGCATCTGCCCGGTCACTTTCCTGCTTTGCTGCCAATGCAGACACGAACGCCGACGAGGAAGAAAAGGGTGATCCCATGCTTTATGATTAGACCTTTGCGTGAAAAATACTGTTGCCCCCGCTTCCCTGCTAAGAAGAAGCCTGTACGGTCTATGAACTAAGGCGCGGTCGTGAACTACTGCGGCAGGTCCTGTTGCAGCCGGCCAAGCCTAAAACACGCCGGAGCATTCGGACCAGGGAAAGTGCTGCATTCAGTGGAGCGGAGGGAACAGTCTTGCATAGTTATACACTCCAGATGTATATTTATGCAAGCGCGGGATCGCCATGCGAACCGCGCTTTCAATTTTGAGTCAGACGGCCATGAAGTATCAACGACACAACGCGATACGGGAACTGGTGGCTCGCTCGCTGGTGGCCAATCAGGACGAGTTGCGCCGCAAGCTGCGCCGCCGCGGTTTTGAGGTCACGCAGGCCACCCTCTCGCGCGATATTCACGAGCTGCGGCTCACCAAGGGCCCCGGCGGCTACTCCCTGCCCGCAGCCAATAGCGCAGGCCCTGCCGTTGAAGAGGATGATGCCCCGCCTTCCGTAGCGGAAGTGATAGAAGGCTTCGGCTTGCGCGTGCGCCAGGCCATGAATCAGGTCATCATCGGTACCGTCATGGGCGGAGCCCAGCCTGTTGCCGCAGCGCTTGATCACGAGGGCTGGCCGGACGTTGTGGGAACGCTTGCAGGCGATGACACCGTGCTGGTGATTTGTCCCGATACACGCCGGGCCAGCGAAGTGGAAGCCCGACTGAGGACCATGCTCGAATCATGAAGGAAAGCGTACAAACAGCGATCATCGGCGTCACCGGATACGCGGGAGCGGAACTCACCCGGCTCTTACTCCACCATCCCCGGCTCAAGGGCAAGCCTCCCGTCCTCGCAGGCCGCGTGGACGAGAAGGATGCTGCGCGCGGCGGCATTCCGCTTGCGGAGATTCATCCGCACCTTGCCGGCAGCAGCAGTGCATCTTCGCTCAGGCTCGAACCTTTTTCCTGGGAACTCCTCGCGGAGCGCAAGGTGGAAGTGCTCTTCCTTGCCACGCCGCATGAGCAGTCCCGCGAGTGGGTTCCGGAAGCCCTTGCTCGCGGCCTGCGCGTCATCGATCTCAGCGGCGCGTGGCGGCTGACTGAGTCGTCCAATCGCGCCGTCTACGCCTTCAAGGACGACGGCACGGAGCAAGCCAACGCCATCCAGGCACAGGCCGTCTACGGCATGCCTGAGCTGCATCGTGCGCGGATTGCCGGAGCGCATCTCATTGCCAATCCCGGCTGCTACTCCACCAGCGTGATTCTTCCGCTGCGTCCATTGGTTGCCGCCGGTGTGGTTGATCTCAGCCGCGGTATCGTGGCCGACTCCAAGAGCGGCGTCAGCGGCGCGGGCAAGGCTCCCACGCCCAAGACGCACTACATGTACGCGGCCGACAATCTCTCCGCATACGGCATCTTCTCGCATCGCCATACCGGCGAACTGCTGGAGCAGATTGGCCTCAACGCCGACGAGATAGTCTTCACGCCGCATCTGCTGCCCATCCCGCGCGGCATACTGTCCACGATTTATGTCCACTTCCGCGAGCCGCAGACGCGCGCCAGTGTGGCAAAGATCTATCATGTTTTTTTTGCGGGCAGTCCCATGGTGCGCCTGTATGACACCACTCTGCCGCAGATCCAGTATTCGGTCCGCACCAGTTATTCGGATATCGGTTTCCAGCTCTCCGCAGACGGCCGCCGCGCAGTCATTGTGAGCTGTCTCGACAATCTTTTGAAGGGCGCGTCAGGCCAGGCTGTGCAAAATCTGAACGTGATGTTCGGCTGGGGTGAAGCGGAGGGACTCGAATGAAGTACGTGGTAAAACTTGGCGGTGCGGGTCTTGAAACGCCTGCGCTCTTTGACGGCTGCATCCGCGCCATTGCCGAACTGGTGCGTGACGGCCATCAGGTTGCCGTGGTGCATGGCGGCGGAGTTCAGCTCACCGGCATGCTCAAGGCGCTGGGCAAGCAGAGCGAGTTCATCGGTGGCCTGCGCGTAACCGATGCAGAGACCCGCGACGTTGCGCTCATGGTGCTGGCCGGCAAGGTCAACAAGCGCCTGGTGGCTGCGCTCGGCGCACTCGGCCAGCCTGCTGTTGGACTCTCCGGCGGAGACGGACTCATCTTCCGCGCTCGCAAGAAGCGTACCGCGCCGGACCTAGGCTTCGTCGGCGAGATAGCCTCCAGTGATCCGCGCTGGATTGAGGCCATCTGGAAGCTGAACGGCGTGCCCGTCTTTTCCTCCATGGCTCTTGGTTTTGATGGGGAGTACTACAACGTCAACGCCGATGAGATGGCCGCTGCCTGCGCCACCGCATGCCAGGCAGACGCACTTGTTTTTCTTACGGATGTACCCGGCGTGCGCGGCGCCAACGGCGAGATTCTGCGATGGCTCAGTATCGACCAGATTGCCGAGATGGCCAAGAGCGCTGTCATCACCGGCGGCATGTTGCCCAAGCTTGGAGCCTGCCGCGAAGCTCTTTTGAACGGCGTCAAGCGCGTTCGCATTTTGCCTGCCGAGGCTGCCGCATCGCTCCCCGATCTGTGCAGTTCCCGCATAGCCCACGGCACTGAAGTGATGGTGGCCTGAGGAGATATCCCGTGTCGAAACTCGAACAGATTCGCGCAGCCGAAGCCCGGCTCCTGCTTTCCACTTATGACCGCAACCCCATTCTCTTTGTGCGCGGCGAGGGTGTCCACATCATCGACGAGCAAGGCGATCGGTATCTCGACCTGCTCAGCGGCATCGGCGTCAACGCACTCGGCTACGGCCATCCTGTTCTTGAGGAGACCATCGCCCGCCAGAGCCGCGCCCTGATTCACACGTCGAACCTTTACTATCATGAGGGACAGGCTGAGCTCGCTCTTCGCCTCACCGAGCGCACCGGCCTCGACCGCGTCTTTTTCTCCAACACAGGCACCGAGGCCTGGGAAGGCGCCATGAAGCTGGCCCGGGCCCATGCCGGCCTGCTGCGCGAAGAGGGCCGCCAGATCGGCACCCGGTTCCTCGCGCTGGAGCAGAGCTTCCACGGCCGCACCTTCGGCTCCGTTTCCACCACCTATAAGGCCAAGTATCGCGAGCCCTTCGGCCCCGTCGTTCCCGGCGTGGATTTTGCGCGCTTCAACGACATTGCCGATCTGCGCGCCAAGTTCTCCAACGAGGTCTGCGCCATTCTCGTTGAGGCCATCCAGGGCGAGGGCGGCATCCGTCCGCTTACGCAGGAGTTTCTTGCGGAGGCGCGCGCGCTGGCCAACTCCACCGGCGCGCTGCTCATCATCGATGAGATTCAGGCCGGTCTGGGTCGCACTGGCAAGTGGTGCGCCTATCAGCACTACGGCGTGCAGCCGGACGTCACCACGCTCGCCAAGCCTCTCGCCGGAGGCCTTCCGCTCGGCGCGATTCTCTGCACGGAAGAGGTGGCGCGCTGCATCCATTCCGGCATGCACGGCACAACGTTTGGCGGCGGGCCTCTGGCCTGCGCTGTGGCCAATGCCGTCATCGACACCATTGACAAAGACCAACTGCTCGCCAACATCACTGAGGTTGGCGACTACTTCCAGCAGCAGCTGCGCAACCTTGCCTCGCGCCACGAGGCCATCATCGACGTGCGCGGCAAAGGCCTCATGCTCGCTGCCGAACTCGACTCCGCCGACCTGGCCAAGCTCACGGTTGCGGAGATGCTGAAACGGCGCATCCTGATTAACTGCACCAGCGACACGGTCCTGCGCTTCCTGCCGCCGTACATCCTCAAGCGCGCTCATGTGGACACCGCCATTCAGGCGCTGGACGAGATATTCACCGAACATACCGCTCATGCAGCAGCGCCCCCCGCAGGAGGACAGAATCGTGGCTAGCAGAACTACCGTTGAACGCCGGGAACCCGAAGTTCCCGTGTACAAAGACCCAGACATTCTCGCCGCTGCCACGCGCCTGGCCGGCGAAGATCTCTGCTCCATCTCGGACCTTTCCAGTTCCGAGGTGCGCGCCATCCTCAAGCTCGGCCACGACGTCAAGCGCAATCCGCGCGAGTATCGTCACGCGCTCGATGCTAAGCAGATGGTCCTCATGTTTGAGAAGGCGAGCCTGCGTACGCGGCTAAGCTTTGAGGCGGGCATCAACACCATGGGTGGCAACGCCATCTTTGTTGACCAGACCAACTCGCCCCTCGGCGAGCGCGAAGCCATCGCCGATGTCTCGCGCAACGTCGAGCGCTGGGTCGATGTCATCGTCTTGCGCACCTATGCGCATGACACCATTACGGAGATGGCGGCCAACTCGCGCGTCCCGGTCATCAACGCGCTCTCTGACTTTGAGCATCCCTGCCAGGCCCTTGCGGATTTCATGACTCTCCAGGAGCACTTCGGATCGGTAACCGGCCTTAACTTCACCTACGTTGGCGATGGCAACAATGTTTGCCACTCGCTGATGTTGACCGGCGCGCAGCTCGGCGCCAACATTACAGTGGCAACGCCGCGCGGCTACTCGCCGGACATCGAGATCGTCACCATCGCGCGCGACATCGCGCAGGCCAACGGCTGCGAGCTCCGCCTGCTGCAGGACCCGCAGGCCGCCGTGGAAAATGCCGATGCGGTTTACACGGACGTTTGCGTCAGCATGGGCTTCGAGCATGAGTCCACCAAGCGCGCGCCCATCTTCCGCCCCTTCCAGGTCAACGAGGCGCTCATGCAGAAGGCAGCTTCGCACGCTGTCTTCATGCACTGCCTGCCCGCGCGCCGCAACGATGAAGTCACCGACGCTGTGCTCGACGGGCCGCAGTCCATCGTCTTTGATCAGGCGGAGAATCGCATGCATGCGCAGAAGGCATTGCTGCTGTTGCTGCTTGGAGGCCTCTCCAACACGCCGAGCTTCCGTCGCGAGCACGGGCTTGCCTGACTGCATGCGTAGCACACAAGTTTTGTAAATAGAGATTGCGCAGACAAAGAACCCTGCAGCAACCACAAATCGGGGGAATCATGACCTACAGTGAGGCTGTCCAGTGAAGATGTGGTCCGGCCGCTTTCGCGAGCCACTCGATGCGGAATTTGAACAATGGCAGCGGTCCATCGTCTTTGACTGGCGCCTTCTCGATCAGGAGGTAGCAGCAAGCAAGGCGCATGCCTCAGCGCTGGCAGCCGCAGGCGTCCTCACCTCTGCCGAGCTCGCCGACCTGCGCACTGCTCTGGACTCCATCGCCACCGCACACGCTTCCGACTCCGGCAAGGCCACCGTCCGCGATCATCCCTCGGCGGAGGACATTCATCACTTCGTCGAGCTGTCTCTCGTTGAGCGCATCGGAGCGCTCGGCCTCAAGCTTCACACCGGCCGCAGCCGCAATGAGCAGATCGCAACCGATCTTCGCCTTTATGTGCGCGGCCAGATCGAACTCGTCGTCACGTCGCTACTCGCATGGGCAAAAGCTCTCGTTGATCAGGCCCGCAGCGCCGGCGATGCCGTTATGCCCAGCTACACGCACCTGCAGCGCGCAGAGCCTGTACTGGTTGCGCACTGGATGCTGGCTTATGTGGAGATGATTCTTCGCGACGCCTCGCGCCTGCGCGACTGTGCCGCCCGGCTTAACTTCTGCCCGCTCGGCTCGGGCGCAGTCGCCGGAGCAACCCTCGCGCTCGATCGCACCATCGCCGCGCGCGAACTCAACTTCACTGCGCCCACACCCAACTCCATGGATGCCACCAGCGACCGCGACTTCATCCTGGAGTACCTGCAGGCGCTCACCTTCGTCGGTATTCACCTCAGCCGCTTCGCGGAAGAGATCACCCTTTTTGCCACCGCGGAATTTGGATTTGTGGCTCTGCCGGAGGCCTTCTCCACCGGCTCCAGCGCCATGCCGCAAAAGAAGAATCCCGATCTTACAGAACTGATTCGAGCTAAGGTCGGGCGCATTCACGGCGCTGCTGAGGCCGTCACGCTGCAGATCAAGGGCCTGCCCCTGGCCTACAATAAAGACATGCAGGAAACGCAGGAGCCGGCCTTCCAGGTGGATTTTGTGCCGCAGATGCTTTCGCTTGTGGCGCGCTTCACGGCCGCACTTCAATTCAACTTCACTCGCATGTCTGCGGCTGCGCAATCCGGTTATCTCAATGCCATGGCAGCCGCCACCTACCTGGTGCACAAGGGTGTGCCCTTCCGCAAAGCGCACGAGAAGATTGGCAACGCCGTCCGCTACGCGCTGGAGAAGGGCGTGGAGCTCAACGAACTTACGCTGGAAGAGCTGCGCCAGTTTGGCGACGAATTTGCCGAGGACTTCTTTCCGGCCATCACGCTCACCGCGACTCTGGACTGCCACGATGTCATCGGCGGAACCGCTCGTCACCGTGTCCAGCAGGCGCTTGCCGCCGTCAGCGAGCGCATCGCAGCGTTTTCTCAGGAGGCCCTCCATGCTGGTGCGTAAGGCCCGGCTCCAGGACGCTTCCAACGTCTACGACCTCGTCAACTCGCTCTCCGGCGATGGAACGCTGTTGAAGCGCGCATTCGCTGAGATCTGTGAAAACATTCGCGACTTCACCGTTGCGGTGTCCGACGTTGGTGTCTTTCTCGGCTGCGGTGCGTTGCACTTCTACGGCCCGCATCTGTGTGAGGTCCGCTCCATCGTCGTCAAGCCGGAAGCCAAAGGCCAGGGCGCCGGCGGCCGCATCCTTGGCGCTCTTCTGGAAGAAGCCGAGGAACACGGCATTCAGTCCGTTTGCCTCTTCACGCGTATTCCCGACTTCTTTTTCAAGTTCGGTTTTCGCACCGTGGAAGACAAGGCCGACCTGCCCGACAAGATATTCAAGGACTGCCAGAACTGCCCGCACCTGCATCGTTGCGACGAAGTCGCGATGGTTCGTGGCCGCATTCCGCGCATCTCCATCCTGGGACCGCGCAATGAGGCGGAGCAGCTTGTGCGCCTCGCCGGTTAACTTCCCTTCCTAAGCATCGCCGCTGCAACCACGGCCTGTCCGTAACTAAGGCCACCGTCGCCGGGGCTCACGCGGCGATGCTGAAATACCTGAAATCCCGCCGCCTCCAGTCCCTCGCGCAACTGCCGCGCCAGCCTGCGGTTATGCATGCAGCCGCCACTCAGCGCTACTCGCGCAATGCCTGTCTCAGCGCGTGCGCGCAGCGCGGCCTCCACAAATCCAGCAGCAACACCCGCATGAAAACGCGCCGCAATGCGCTCACGCTTTACCCCCGCGCGCAGATCCTCCAGCAGCGCGCGCCACAGTGGAGCCACCTGCATGCGCATCGGCTCCTGCAGCGTCCAGTTCCCTGCCGCAAACTCCATCGCATAGCCGGCACCATCCGGCTCATCCATGGTCAGGCCCTCCAGTTCAATCGCCGCCTGCGCTTCGTAGTCCACCGCGTGCCGTTGAAGAACCACTGCGGCAACCGCGTCAAACAGCCTGCCACAGCTTGATGTCATCGGCGTATTCACGCCACGCTCCATCATGCGCATTAGCACGCGCACATCCTGCTCGCTGGCGCCGAACAGTCGGCATACCGCCGTATCCGTTCCGCATATTTCCGCGGCGTGCAGATGGCCGAACGCCATCCGCCACGGTTCGCGAATCGCGGCTTCCCCGCCTGGCATCGGCACATACTCCAGGTGCGCAAACCGCTCAAAATCCGCGTAAGTACACACCAGCACCTCGCCGCCCCAGATGCATCCATCCGTGCCATACCCAGTACCATCCAGCGCCAGCCCGAGGAACGGTTCCTCCGCCGCATGCTCGCCCATGCATCCCGCCACGTGCGCATGATGGTGCTGCACGGCCAGCAGCCGCAGTCCCCGTTCCCTTGACCACTCCCTGGCCCACTGGGTTGACAGGTAGCCCGGGTGCATATCGTGCACCACAACTTCCGGCTCCACTTCAAACGTGCGCATCAGGTGTTCCAGCGATTCGCGAAAGAACTCCAGCCCGGTCCAGTTCTCCAAGTCCCCCAGGTGCTGGCTCTGATACGCATGTCGGCCCCTCGCCAGCGCAAACACATTCTTCAGGTGGCCGCCCACCGCCAGCAGCGCGGGGGTTTCCACCGGCAGTTCCACGCCCAGTGGGACGTAGCCGCGCGCTCGCCGAATCAACTGAGGCGCCCCATCCACCACGGCTTGCACGGAGTCATCGCATCGCTGCAAAATCTCGCGGTCATGCATCACGAACACGTCTGCAATCGCGCCCAGCCTTGCTCGTGCCTCTTCATTGTCAATCGCAATCGGCTCTTCACTGCGGTTCGCCGACGTCATCACCAGCGCCTGCACGCGCTCATCTGCAAACAGAAGATGCTGAAGCGGCGCATACGGCAGATACACGCCCAGCCAAGGCACTCCAGGAGCCACCGACGGCGCAATGCCGTTCCCGCTTCGCCCCCGCGCCAGCACAATCGGCCGCGCCGGTGCTTGCAACAGGGCTTCTTCTTCCACCAGCAGATCACAGAACTGCCGCACCGAATGCAGGTCCCGCACCATCACGGCCAGCGGCTTGCCGTAGCGATTCTTCCGCTTCCGTAACTGCTTCACAGCGTCTTCGTTCGTCGCGTCCACGCTCAGGTGAAATCCGCCGATGCCCTTGATCGCCACCACCTCGCCAGCCAGCAGCCGTTCGATGGCTGCTGTAACCGGGTCTGCCGCCGCAATCTCCGTTCCATCCGGAGCCTCCAGCCAAACGCGCGGCCCGCACGCCCAGCATGCATTGGGCTGCGCATGAAAGCGCCGATCCCGCGGATCGTCATACTCGCGCTGGCACTCCGCGCACATCCTGAAGCGTGCCATGGAGGTCTGCGGCCGGTCATAGGGAATCCTGCGCGCAATCGTGAAGCGCGGCCCGCAGTTCGTGCAGTTCAAAAACGGGTAGCGATAGCGCCTGTCCTTCGGATCCAGCAACTCACGCAGGCAGTCCGTACAGGTGGCGGCATCGGCCGGAATTCCAGTGCTCACCTGCCCATCCGTGCGGCTCGTAACGATCCGAAACTCCGCAGCGCCTGTTGCTTCTGCGTCCACCACGTCCACTGCGTCCAGCCGCGCGAGGGGAGGCGCCTCACTGCGCAGCCGCTTCAGGAATGCATCCACGTTCCGGGCCGCGCCCTCCACCTCTATCGTCACGCCACCCGTATCGTTCCCGATAAATCCTGCCAGGCCCTCTTCGGTTGCAATCCGGTACACAAAGGGCCGAAAGCCAACGCCCTGTACAACACCGCGCACCAGCACTCTGCGGCGCACCGCAGCCTCGCTGACCTCTTCCCTATTCGTGCGTACAGCTTCGCTCACCTTCGTCTGCCTGCCTCGCAGTCCAGCATAGCGCATGCGTTTCTTCAGCTACAGCTGCATGCCCCGCGCAAAAGCCGCATAATCAACGGCAGTATTAGTCTTCCGGAGATGCGCGCATGATTTCCGCCCCGTACAAGCTCACACATCGCGCCGTGCTGACTCTGCTCCTGCTGCCGCTCGCGCCGGCTCCTGCGCAGGCGCCGCTTTTGCCGGAATCCGTCATTCTCCACAACATCGACGCCGCCGTTCTCAACCGCGTCACTCACGTCGCAGGCTTTACTCTGCACGAGCACTACAGGGTCTACCGCGGCGCCGACCAGTCTCATCCCGCCGCCGAGATGCTCGTCGCCACCACCTACCGCAAAGACTCCGGCAAAACCTACGCCGTTCTCTCTTTCAGCGGCTCTACGCTTATCCGCAAGTTCGGGCTTCAGCCGTTGCTGGAAAACGAGCAGTCCATCAACCTGCCGGGTAACGTCGCCCAGTCCTGGTTTACTACCGCCAACTACGCCATGAAGCTCCGGCCAGGCGGCATCCAGCACATCAACGGCCGCGCCTGCTGGGCGCTGGACATCGTCCCCAAACGCAAGGCAACCAACATGATTCAGGGAACCCTCTGGGTGGATGCCGGTGACTTTCAGATCGCGCGGATCGACGGCGTCGCATCGCGCAATCCCTCCATCTGGTCAGGAACCACTCACATGATGCGCGATTACACCAACGTCAGCGGCTATGCCATGGCCACGCACGCCCGCGCTGAGTCCAAAAGCTTCCTCGTCGGCCGCACCGTCGTCACCATCGACTACGGCGACTACAGGTTACAGACAACGCCGTAGGCCGCCCCGGTCACGCGCATTTCCGTGATTCATCGCACCCCGCTCCCCCGCCTTCTGCTCTATACTGGGCTGCGTGACACCCTTTTTCGCCGATTGGAGATTGGACGCCGCACTGGGCTCATGCCTGTTGCTCGGCCTGCGTCATGGCTTCGACTATGACCATCTTGCCGCCATCTCTGACATTACCGCTGTGCAGCGCAACTGGTGGAGCGGCATGCGTTTAGGGATGACCTACGCGCTGGGCCACGCCTTCACTGTCGCCGCGCTCGGCGTCTCCGTCCTGCAGTTGCATCTCGGCCTTCCCGAGGGCATTGACCACTGGACTGAGCGGATCATCGGCCTGACCCTCATCCTGCTCGGCCTTGGCGTGGTCGCCGGCATCCTCCGCAAGGACGCCCACGGACACAGCCATGGCCGCATTGAGAGCCGCCTGGCCATTGCCATCAACGGCATCCTCTGGCTTGGCTGGCGTTTACGCCGTCTGCACAACCCCAACGCGCCCCGCCCCCAGCGCTTCCAGTGGATGTACAACGGTAAGTCGGTCTTTCTGATCGGCGTGCTCCACGGCGTGGGAGCCGAAACGCCCAGCCAGCTTGCGCTCTTCTTCCTTACCGCCAACCTCGGCGGAACCTCGCGCGGCATGTTGGGGCTCACTGCCTTCGCCATCGGCCTGGTAGCCATGAACGCCCTGATGACTGCCTCGATGGGCGGAGCATTCAAGGCCAGCGGCCAGCATCCGCTCTTCTATCACGCCATTGCATGGACTGGCGCCGTTTACAGCTGTGGCATCGGACTTATCTTCCTGCTTGGCATCTCGGACCGGCTGCCCTCGCTCGGCTGAACTGCCGTTGCGTCGGCTCTTGCGCGCAGCTTTCTCCCATGCGCCTGGGCTCCTGCCCGCACGGTTCCGTTTTCATACTAGATTCATTGCATTTGCGGTCCATCTGCCGTAACGTGGTTGCACTTACACAGGCCCGTGACAGCAGTCACGGACCAAAGGTTTCACTGCACTCCAAACTTAGCGTAGAGAACGCGTGGAGATCGGTAGCGCAAACGCTCTGCGCACGAAATCAGTCTTCGGGAGGAATCGTGCCAGTATTCACACCACCACCCCTACCCAGCGACGACAAGAGATGGAAGATCGTGAACGGCACCATGCGCAAAAATGGTTTCGCCCGACACGCGCTCATTGAGACGCTTCACACCGTACAGTCTTCCTTCGGCTATCTCGACGACGACGCTATTCGTTTCGTGGCTCTGTCTCTGCGTGTCCCGCTCAGCCAGGCCTATGGAGTTGTAACCTTCTACCACTACTTCAGCCTCAAGCCCCCCGGCAAGCACACCCTCACCATCTGTGCCGGCACAGCCTGCTACATCAAGGGCGCGGATAAGCTGCTGGCTGAGTCGGAATTGAAGCTCGGTGTGGCTCAGGGGCAGACCACCCCCGATGGCAAGGTCAGCCTGATGACTGCCCGCTGCGTCGGCGCCTGCAGCCGTGCTCCGGTCGTCCTCTGCGATGGCCAGGTTTCTGGCGAGATGTCGAGGGAGCACTTAATCGAGCAGCTGGAAAGGTGGACGGTGGAATGAACCTAGAAGAACTTGAACTCATAGCGAGAAGCGTTCGCCAGGAAAATGCTGTATATGACTACGAGGTGAACGTCTGCATGGATCTGGCCTGCGCCAGCCAGGGCGCGGAGCAGTTGCGTGAAGCGCTCATCGCTACCGGTGACGCCTCTGACAAGAAGGTCCTTGTTCGCCGCACCGGCTGCATGGGCCCCTGCTCCTCAGGCCCGCTGGTGCGCGTCGATCCCGACGAGATCCTTTACAGCCACGTGAAGGAAAGCCACGCGGAAGCCATCATCCAAAGCCTGGGCAGCGAGCCCGTCCCCGAGTTGCAATGCGACCTGAACGAGCACTTCGACAAGCAGGTCCGTGTGGTGCTGGAAAACGCTGGCTACATTGACCCCGAGAAGATTGACGACTACATAGCGCGCGACGGATACAAGGCGCTTATGACCGCACTGATGGAGATGACACCCTACGGTGTTGTCCATCGCATCACGGAGAGCGGCCTGCGCGGGCGCGGCGGCGGCGGCTATCCCACAGGGCTCAAGTGGGGAACGGTGGCCAAGGCCGGCGGGGATACCAAGTACGTTGTCTGCAACGGCGACGAGGGCGACCCCGGCGCATTCATGGATCGTTCCGTGATGGAAGGCGATCCCCATCGCGTCATTGAAGGCATGGCCATCGCAGGCTATGCCGTGGGCGCGAGCAAGGGCTTCATCTACGTCCGCGCGGAGTATCCCGTGGCTGTCTCTCGCCTCACCACTGCCATCCGCGAGGCGCGACGCCGTGGTCTGCTGGGCAATAACCTTTGCGGCACCACGTTTAATTTCGATGTGGAGATCCGCCTGGGCGCCGGAGCCTTTGTATGCGGTGAGGAAACTGCGCTGATTGCCTCCATCGAGGGCAAGCGAGGCACGCCCAAACCGCGACCTCCCTATCCGGCCGTCAATGGCCTCTGGGGCAAGCCCACCCTCATCAACAACGTGGAGACCTTCGCCAACATCCCGCCCATCGTGCGCAACGGAGGCAAGTGGTTCGCCAGCATGGGTTCGGAAAGAAGCAAGGGAACCAAGGTCTTTGCGCTTACTGGAAAGATAACCAACACCGGCCTGGTTGAAGTCCCCATGGGCATCAAGCTTCGCGAGATCATCGAGGTCATCGGCGGCGGCGTACCCGGAGGACACACCTTCAAGGCGGTGCAGACCGGTGGCCCATCGGGCGGCTGCATCCCCGCGGAGATGCTCGACCTGGGCGTCAGTTACGATGCCCTGCTCAACGTCGGGTCCATCATGGGCTCCGGCGGCATGATCGTCATGGACGACACCTCCTGCATGGTCAATGTGGCTCGCTTCTTCGTGGAATTCTGCATGACCGAGTCCTGCGGCAAATGCATTCCCTGCCGCGCGGGCACGGCGCAGATGTACAGGCTCCTCAGCCGCATCTGCGAGGGCTCCGCTACCATGGACGACCTCAGCCTGCTTGAGGATCTCTGCGGCACAGTCAAGGAGACCAGCCTCTGCGGACTCGGCATGACGGCGCCCAATCCTGTCCTGAGCACGCTCAAGTACTTCCGGAACGAGTACATCGAGCACATCGTGCACAAGCGCTGTCCTGCAGGTGTATGTAACATCCAGGCGCCCGTGGAGGTGCTCGCATGAGTGAGAATGTAGAAGTCAAAACACTAGTCATCGATGGTCACGAAGTGAGCGCCCGGCGCGGCCAGACCATTCTTGAAGTGGCCCGCGAAAACAATATCGACATCCCCACCCTCTGCCACCTTGACGGCCTCAGCGACGTTGGCGCGTGCCGCATGTGCCTGGTTGAGATTGCCGGCAATAACAAGCTGTTGCCTGCCTGCGTGGCCACCGTGTCGGAAGGCATGCAGGTCACTACCAGCTCGGAGCGCCTGCAAAAGCATCGCCGCACCATCCTCGAACTGCTCTTCGCCGAGCGCAATCATGTATGCTCGGTCTGCGTGGCCAACGGTCATTGCGAGTTGCAGTCTCTCGCACAGGACCAGGGCCTCACGCACGTGCGTTTACCGTATCGCAACCCGGACCTTCACGTGGACGCCTCGCATGAGCGTTTCACACTCGATCACAACCGATGCATCCTCTGCACTCGCTGCGTGCGTGTCTGCGCTGAGATTGAGGGTGCGCACGTGTGGGATGTGATGGGGCGCGGCATCAACAGTATGGTCATCACCGATCTGCACGAAGATTGGGGAAGCTCCAGTTGCACGCGTTGCGGCAAGTGCGTGCAGGTCTGCCCCACGGGAGCCCTCTTCGACAAGAGCAAGATCGGCACCTCGCATCCCAAATACCCTGATTTTCTGCCTTATCTGAACCTCATGAGGGAGGCCCAATGAGCAAACTGAAACTCGCAACGGTCTGGCTCGACGGATGTTCCGGCTGCCATATGTCCTTCCTCGATATGGATGAGCGTCTTCTCGCTCTCGCTGAGCACGTCGAGGTCGTTTACAGCCCCATCGTGGACACCAAGGAGTTCCCGGACGAGGTTGATATCGCCCTCGTGGAAGGCGCCGTCGCTTCGGTGGATGACGAGAAGAAGATCCGCAAGATCCGCGCGCACACCAAGCTCCTCGTCGCCATGGGCGACTGCGCCGTGACCGGCAATGTGCCTTCCATGCGCAACCCTCTCGGCCCTGAGGCTATCCTCGACCGTGCCTACATCGAAAACGTCAGCGCCCAGCCGCAGATTCCCTGCGTCGTCGTGCCGCAGTTGTTGCGCATCGTCCGTCCCATCCACGAGTTCGTCCACGTCGATGTCTTCCTGCCCGGCTGTCCGCCCTCGGCAGACACCTTCCACACCGCCCTCACGGCGCTTGTCACCGGGCAACCGCTGGACATTCCAGCCCTCACACGTTTCGGAGCCTGACCCATGAGCCAGACCATCACCATCGATCCGGTAACCCGCCTGGAAGGACACGGCAAAATCACTATCCAGCTCAACGCGCAGGGCGAGGTGCAGGACGCGCACTTCCACGTCACGCAAGTCCGTGGCTTTGAGCGCTTCTCGGAGGGACGTCCCTTCTATGAGATGCCCAGCCTCATGGCGCGCATCTGCGGCATCTGCCCGGTCTCGCATCTCATCGCCTCGGCCAAGGCCTGCGAGGCCATCATGTCCGTCCGGATTCCGCATACCGCCGCGCAGTTGCGGCGCATGCTCAACCTGGCGCAGATGGTGCAGTCCCATGCACTCAGCTTTTTCTATCTTTCCTCACCCGATCTTCTGCTCGGCATGGACGCTGATCCCAAGGTGCGTCATATCTTCGGCGTCGTGGAGGCCCGGCCTGAGTTGGGCCGCGCCGGTGTGGCTCTGCGCCGCTTTGGTCAGCACATCATTGAGTTGCTCGGCGACAAGCGCATCCATCCGGGATGGGTAATTCCCGGCGGCGTCACTGAGCCTCTAACACCCGCCAAGCGCGACGAGATCCTCGGCATGATCCCCGAGGCTTATGCCAACATCAAGCTCGCGCTCAGCTGGTACAAGCAGATCGCCGACTCGTTCAAGCCCGAGGTCGAGGTCTTCGCCAACTTCCCGTCGCTCTTCCTCGGGCTCATCAATGAAGACGAGTCCGTCGAATTTACAGACGGCGCTCTGCGCCTCATCAGCGCCACCGGCAACATCCTTGCAGACGGCATCACCGCCCAGGAGTTTACACAGGTCATCGGAGAGGCTGTCGAGCCCTACAGCTACACCAAGTTTGCCTACTACAAGCCGCTCGGCTATCCCGATGGCAGTTATCGTGTCGGCCCGCTCGCACGCCTCAACATAGCGAAATCCATGGGTACGCCGCTCGCGGACGCAGAACTCGTCGAGTTCAAGCAACTCGCCAGCGGTCCCGTGCAGGGCTCGTTCTACTACCACCATGCGCGGCTCATCGACATTCTCTATGGCATCGAGAAGATCGAGCAGATTCTCAGCGATCCGCTCATCCTCGACAAGCACGTTCGCGCCACCGCAGGCGTCAACCGGCTTGAGGGTGCAGGCCAGGCCGAGGCGCCCCGGGGCACGCTCATGCACAATTACAAAGTGGACGAGAACGGCAAAATCACCTGGGCCAATCTCGTCATCGCCACCGGACAAAACAACAACGCCATGAATCGTGGCGTCCTGCAGGCCGCCCGGCATTACATCAAGGACGGCAAGTTCAGTGAGGGCATCCTGAATCGTGTCGAGGCCGTGGTCCGTACCTTCGATCCGTGCCTTAGCTGCTCGACACACGCTCTGGGCCAGATGCCACTTCACCTCTCACTTGTCTCAGCAGATGGAAAGGTAATCGATCAGGCTATCCGCTGAGTTCAAGGCCAATCATGACCACTCCTCCCAATCGATGCCTCATCCTCGCCTGCGGGAATACGCTGCGTGAGGATGATGGCGTCGGACCATGGCTTGCCGACTGGGCGCAGGAGCACTTCGGCAATCAGCCGGAAATTCGTGTCCTCAGCCGCCACCAGTGGACGCCCGATCTCGTCGAGGATATCGCCGCCGTGCAGTCCGTTCTTTTTATCGACTGTACCATTGACTCGGCCCCGGGCCAGGTCATCCTCGCTCCTGTTGAGCCGGCCTCCGCCATGCCGCGCATGCTTACGCATCATCTCAACGCGTCGGACCTGCTCGCACTTTCGCGCGACCTATACGGAAGCCAGCCCCGCCATGCCAGACTGCTGTCTGTCGGAGCTGCCTCGCTTCATATCCACGAAGGCCTCAGCGATGTCGTCACCGCCTCGCTGCCAAAGGCAATATCCTGCATTGAGACTACCCTGCAATCCTGGCTGCAGGGCTGCTGACCTGCTCAAAAGAAAGGCGGCCGCATCCTTTGGATGCAGCCGCCTCGCTTGATTCTGCTCTCGTTTTAGAACGCAGCCACCGTCTGCCGCAGGCTGTACGAGCTTAGCGTCTTGATGTAGTTGCCGCGGTCAAAGGGAGATACATCCGGCACCGACCTACGACTCAGGCATCCCCGCGTCTCCCACAGCGACGCATACTCACGCTTCTCCAGCCAGTAGCGCATATCGCTCAGTACGCGGCCGATATGCTCGATCCCGTGAATGTGCAGTGCCGAAGCCATCATAGTCATGCTTGCGCCAGCCATGATGCACTTCAGTACGTCGTCGGCCGAGTGCACTCCGCCCGTGATGGCCACGTCCAGGTTTGTATGGCCGTACAGAATCGCCGCCCAGTGCAGCCTTGGCAACAACTCGGATGGCGTTGAGAAGTGCAGCGTCGGTCTCACCTCCAGCGTCTCGATGTCGAAGTCCGGCTGGTAGAAGCGGTTGAACAGAACCACTCCGCGCGCACCCGCCACCTCAAGCCTCGCCACCAGGTGCGGTAGGCTGGTAAAGGACTGCGACAACTTCACTGCCACCGGCACCTTTACCGCGCGACACACGCTCTGCACCAGTTCCAGCAGTTGCACCTCCAGCTCGGCCGAAGTCTGGCTGCTGTTGGTTGCAAGGGCATAGGTGTTCAGCTCAATCGCATCCGCACCAGCATCTTCCATCTCCTTTGCAAAGCGCACCCATCCACCCGGCGTCGCTCCATTCAAACTGGCCAGAATCGGGATGTTCACCGCTTCTTTGGCACGCCGCAGATGTTCGAGGTACACCTCGTGCGTCATCCGGTAGTCGCGCATCTCCGGCAAGAAATGCAATGCCTCGGCAAATGAGTCCGTTCCGCGTGCAAGGTCCTCGTCCAGAGCTTGTGACTCCAGCATCAGCTGCTCTTCAAACAGGGAGGTCAGCACAATCGCCGCAGCTCCGCTGTCCTCCATGCGGCGAATGTTGTCCAGCGACTCCGACAACGGCGTCGACGACACCACGATCGGTCCGCCCAGCTTCAGGCCAAGATACTGCGTTGAAAAGTCAATCATTCTGTTCCTCCGGCGGCCACCGCCGCCAGTTTCTCTTCCGGCTTCTCTTCCGGCGCAATGTGCGGCGTCTCGCCACGGCCCGGCATCGCCGCGCGCGCGGAGTACACCCGCCACTGGCGTTCCACATCATCCTGCGCTTCCTTCAGCAGCTCCGCCGCCAGCTCCGGATTCCCACGCGCCAGCATCGTATAGCGTGCTTCGCGATACGCATACTCCTTCAGCCGGATGGATGGCGCCTTCGAATCCAACTGGAAGGGATTCTTGCCCTGTTCGCGCAGGGCCGGGTTATAGCGCATCAGCGGCCAGTAGCCGGACTGCACCGCCAGCTTCTGCTGCTCCAGCCCATGCACCAGGTCATACCCATGCGCAATACAACTTGCATACGCGATGATGATCGACGGTCCGTCATGCGCCTCGGCCTCCTGGAAGGCCTTCACCACATGGCTGTCATTGCCGCCCAGCGCCACCTGCGCCACGTACACATGTCCGTAGCTCACCATCTCCATGGCCAGATCCTTGCGGCTGTTGCGCTTGCCGCTCGCCGCAAACTTGGCCACCGCGCCGCGCGGGGTTGCCTTGGACGCCTGGCCGCCGGTATTCGAATACACCTCCGTATCCATCACCAGCACATTCACGTTCTTGCCGGAGCCCAGCACGTGATCCAGTCCGCCGAAGCCGATGTCGAATGCCCATCCATCGCCGCCCAGGATCCACACGCTCTTCCGTACCAGCGCAGCGGCAATCGCCAGCAGGTTTCGCGCATCCGAGGAGTCGATCCCAGCCAGCTTCTCCTTCAGTACCTGCACGCGCTCCCGCTGCGCATTGATCTCGGTCTCGGTCTTCTGCGGAGCGTCCAGCAAACTGCTCACCAGTTCGCCGCCCAGCGCAGGAGCCAGCCTTGTCAGCAGCGTCTCGGCGAAGATCTTCTGCTGGTCCAGCGCTGTCCGCATGCCAAAGCCAAATTCAGCATTGTCCTCGAACAGAGAGTTCGCCCATGTGGGCCCGCGGCCCTGCGCATTCTTGCTGTAAGGCGTCGTTGGCAGGTTTCCGCCGTAGATCGACGAGCAGCCCGTCGCGTTGGCGATGTAGAGACGGTCGCCAAACAGTTGCGTCAGCAGCTTGATGTATGGCGTCTCGCCGCAGCCCGAGCACGCGCCGGAGAACTCAAACAGCGGCTGCAGCAGTTGCAGGTCCTTCACCTGGCCATGCGACAACCGGTTGCGATCCACCTCCGGCAAGCCAAGGAAGAACTCCCAGTTCTCACGCTCCGCCTCGCGCAGCGGAGCCTGCGGCGTCATGTTGATCGCCTTCCTGCTCGCGTCGCTCTTGTTCTTCACGGGGCACACTTCCACGCACACGCCGCAGCCCGTGCAGTCCTCTGGCGCCACCTGAAGCGTATAACGGTCCTGCTCCATCCCGCGCCACTTCGGCTTTGCCCACTGGAAGGTCGCCGGCGCCTGGTCAGCAAACTCCGGCGCATACACCTTGGAGCGAATCACCGCATGCGGGCACACCATCACACACTTGCCGCACTGGATGCACAGGTCCTTGTCCCACACCGGAATAAACTGCGCAATATTCCGCTTCTCCCACTGCGCCGTCGCGGTTGGAAACGCGCCGCCCGCCGGAATCGCGCTCACAGGCAGTTTGTCTCCCTGCCCCGCCGCAATCTGGCCCAGCACGTCATGCACAAACTTCGGCGCCTTGTCGCTGATGGCCGGAATCAGGTCGAACTCCGACGTAGCCGCGTCCGGCAGTTGCACCTTCTCCAGGTGCGCAAGCGCCGCATCCACGGCTGCATAGTTCTTCTGCACCACAGCCTCGCCGCGCTTGCCATACGTCTTCTGGATAGCCTTCTTGATCTGCGCAATCGCCTCTTCGCGCGGCAGTACGCCGCTGATCGCAAAGAAGCATGTCTGCATGATCGTATTGATGCGCGTGCCCATTCCCGCATCGCGCGCCACCGTGTAGCCGTCGATTACATAGAACTCAATCTTTTTGCGCAGCATCTCCTGCTGCACGCTCTTCGGCAGCTTGTCCCATACCTCGCTCGCGGAATAAGGCGAGTTCAGCAGGAACACCGCGCCCGGCATTGCCGCCTCCAGCACATTCATCTTTTCGAGGAAGCTGAAGTTATGGCACGCTACAAAGCTCGCCTGCGTAATCAGGTACGTCGAGTGAATCGGCTTCGGCCCAAAGCGCAGATGCGATGTTGTCATCGAGCCCGATTTCTTCGAGTCGTAGACAAAGTAGCCCTGCGCATAGTTCGGCGTCTCTGTGCCGATAATCTTGATCGAGTTCTTGTTCGCGCCGACCGTGCCATCCGAGCCCAGCCCGTAAAAAAGCGCACGCACCGTCTGCGGATCCTCCGTTGAGAACGACGGATCGTAGCTAAGGCTCGTGTGCGTTACATCGTCATCAATGCCGATCGTGAAGTGCTTTTTCGGAGCGGCCTTGGCCAGCTCGTCATAGATGCCCTTCACCATCGCAGGAGTGAACTCCTTGGACGACAGCCCATAGCGACCGCCAGTCACCACTGGCTTCTTTGCAAAGGGAAGATCCGCCTCGTGCTCTGCCAGCGCCGTCACAACGTCCTGGTAAAGCGGCTCGCCTACAGCGCCGGGCTCCTTCGTGCGATCCAGCACGGCAATCTGCTTCACAGTAGCCGGCAGCGCCTTCAACAACGCTTCCGTGTCCAGCGGACGATACAGCCGCACCTTCAACAGTCCAAGTTTCTCGCCCTGGCGGTTCAGCGCCTCTACCGCCTCCTCCGCAGCCTCCGCACCGGAGCCCATCATCACAATCACACGCTCGGCGTCCTCAGCGCCCACATAGTCAAACAGGCGATACGCGCGCCCGGTCAGCCTGGCCAGCCGATCCATCACGCTCTGCACAATGCCCGGAACGGCAGCATAGTATAGGTTGCACGCCTCGCGTGCCTGGAAGAACACATCCGGATTCTGCGCCGTTCCGCGAATGATCGGCCTGTCCGGACTGAGCGCATTCTGGCGATACTCCAGGATGTACTTGTCATCCAGCATCGCGCGAATCGTCTCATCGCTGATGGGCACAATCTTTCCCACCTCGTGCGAGGTGCGGAAGCCGTCAAAGAAGTGGATGAATGGAATCCGTGACTCCAGCGTCGCAATCTGCGCCACCAGCGCCATATCCGCAACTTCCTGCACGGAGTTCGAGCACAGCATGGCCCAGCCGGTGGCGCGACATGCCATCACGTCCGAATGATCTCCAAAGATCGACAGCGCATGCGTCGCCAGCGTGCGCGCCGTAACGTGCATCGTCGCAGGCGTCAGTTCGCCCGCAATCTTGAACATGTTCGGGATCATCAGCAGCAATCCCTGCGAGGCCGTAAACGTCGTTCCAAATGCACCCGCCTGCAGCGCTCCGTGCAGCGCACCAGCCGCGCCGCCTTCACTCTGCAGCTCTTCCACGATGGGCAATGCGCCCCAGATGTTCTTCTTCCCTTCCGAAAGCCACTGATCCGCCCATTCAGCCATTGGCGACGACGGGGTAATCGGATAGATGGCAACTACTTCGGAAAGTCGATAGGCAACGGAAGCAGCCGCCTCGTTCCCATCCAGGATGACCATTTTCTTCTCACTCATTCGCTTTGCCTCATCTCACGGATGCAGTAAATCCGCTAGGGTGAGTCTCTTCGCTGCGTGAATGAGCCGCTGTGATGAGTGACACAGGGGGACTGCGATTTATCGCACTGCGGTACAAGTCCCACAGTGCGACGTATGCGCATCCTCCCCTTCCATGCCCTGAAATATTTCCGTTCGCAGTGTGTTATGCGACTGCAAACTTATACCCGCTAATGCGAAGCTGGCCCCAATCTGGCGATTGCGTCCACATTTCCGGGCGCCTCAACTTCTGCTCTCCGCCGACAGCAGGCCTTCCACAAGCGCCTGCCGCTCGTCTTCCAGATCCTCGCGATGGAACGTGCGTCCTGCGCGCCCATACCAGTAGTCCGCATTCCACAGCACACCCTCCTTGCGATGCAGGTAGGCATGTACCGCCATGCCGTTACGGTCGCTCCGGTCGTCCACCAGCCCGTGCGCCCTGGACCAGTCCCCCTTCGCATCCCACCACAGCGCGGCCAGTGGAGCGCTCAGACCCTGCGGCGGCGCCGCTTGCGCCAGCGTCTTCTCAAACTCGGCCTTGGTCATCCAACTCTCCTGCTTTCATCCTCCTCCAGCGTCGCACGAACACTGGGCATGGTGATATAAGTCATATCACCGCATTGCGGAACACTGATAAAAATCTGTTGAGCTTCCGAGCAGTTCTCGGAATGCATCATGGTTTTGCATCCGGACCGGCGGTTCCAGTGCCAGCCGCCGCTCCATCCCCAGGGGGTTATGGCATGAGTGCGGTCAAACAGGTTTTATCGCGTGTTATTTGCGAATCAGACCAAATTGGTCGTATACTGAAATCCGACTATTCCGGTCGTAGTTTCACGGTGCTACCTTTCCGGCAGTCCATGGGAGTCCGGCGGTTGAGCGTGCTTAGCGAGTTGAAGATTGGCGAGAGCGGGGTCCTTGTGGCCCTCGATCTCCCT
>JAJXWS010000060.1 GCA_021781495.1 Acidobacteriota bacterium
TAAGCGAGGAGGAAATATGTCGGGAAGCTCGACCAGGAAATTACGACCAGAAACGCTGCCATCCACAGCGATGAAATCCAAACAGCGGAAAAGGCAAGCACCTTGTCGCCTGAGGCCGTTGCGCCATGCACAAAAGCCTTGGTCCAGCTATCTGACATCTGCCTGCAGCCTTCGGGAAACATGCGCATTTGCAGCGTATTGCGACCCCCCAGGCACATCGTGCGCTGCCCGGCCTCGGCGAGCAGACTAGCGAGATTGAGGTTTTCCAACACGAAACCGCGAACAGCTGCATGTCCGTTCACGGCAAAGTAAGTTTGTCTGGGAATAAGCAGGGACTGGCCGAAGAGGCGCGCCCTCGAAAGCGCACCGAAGCCGCCCGCACCGGCGGCCATCTGAAGGAAGAAGAACAGCGACCACTGCTCATATGCTGCCTGCATCACGTGATACGGAAGCAAGGAGATTGCTAGCCTCTGGTCTCCTTCGCGCAGCCATCGTGCAACCAGCCTGTTAAGACCACCGTGCGCGAAGTACGTATCCGCATCCAGGAACAGCAGAAGCTCGCCCGATGCCTGTTGTGCGCCCTGGTAGCAGGCCCATGCCTTGCCCGTCCATCCAGCGGGCAGCGGTTCCGCACTGATTACTGTCGCGCCCGATACCCGTGCAATCTCCGCTGTATGATCGCTCGAATGATCGTCGACGACTAACACCTCGACGGTCAGCGATGCAGATGCCGATAGCGATCGAAGCAGTCGCGGCAGATTAGCTTCTTCATTCCGTGCGGGAATAATGACAGACACGCTTACCGCAGCATCCGGCAGAGCGGCAGGGCACGTGGGTATGTGCCACAGCAGAAGCAAACCTGCAGCCAGTCCTACAATGCCCAGCAATGTCGCAAGAATCATTACGCTTCGGCTTCCGCTTGCTTCGCGATCATCCGCGCTACATGTTGTCCGCTCAGCGCAACCATGGGCATTCCCGCACCCGGGTTCACGCTTCCGCCTACAAAGAACAGGTTGCTGAATTCTGTGCTTTGCTTCGGAGCCTTGAATGCGAAGTTTCTGGTGCGATCACATATCACTCCGTAAATCGATCCGCGATTGGATGCATAACGGGCTTCAATGTCGAGCGGTGTCCAGAAGTCCTCAACAACGATGTGCTTACGCAGGTCTTTCAATCCCATGCGCTCCAGCTTGTCGATGCAGACTTCCTTGAGTGCGACGTAGTCCTCCCGCGTATAGGGATTCTGCTCGTCAATGGGGGGAATATGGGGAAGTATTTTGATGTTGTCGCAGCCTTCCGGCGCCTGCGTGCGATCCGTCCTGGTCGGCGCTACAACATAAAGCGTTGGATCGTCCGGCAGCTGCTTGTTGCGAAACACGCGCCGAAAATGCCGGTGCAGATCTTTCGAATAGAAGAAGTTGTGGTGCGCAAGCTGCGGATAGACGCGATCCAGTCCAAGGTGAACTACAATTCCCGAGCACGCAGGCCCAAAGCGTTTCAGCTTCTTCATGACGCCTGCCGGCGCGCCAAGCAGCTTCTTCATCGCAGGAATCACTTCCATGTTGGAGACCACGTAGTCTGCCTTGATCGCCACCATGGCCCCCGTCGCATCCTTTGCCTGTACGCCTATGACTCGCTGGCCGATGCGCTCGATTTGAACGACCTCATGCCCGAGCCGCACGTCGACGCCGGTCTCCTCAAGACGCCTTCTGTACGCGCGTGCAAGTTCGTAGAGACCTCCTGCGACATACCACAGCCCATATTCCATCTGGATGTTGGGCATCAGATTCATGAATGCGGGAGACTCCATCGCGCTTGAGCCCACATACTTGATGAAGTACTCAAAAACGTCGCGCAAGTATCGATTGCTAATGCGCTTGTAGATACTGCCTGACATTGATCGCATGTAATCCAGGTCGCGCGCATCCCGCCACCCGTAGAAACGCAGGAACTGTCGAAACGTATCCAGGCCTTCATTGAGATAGCCATTCTCAACAATCTCGTACTGCCGCCGCGAGTACGCGAGGAATTCGGCGTACTCGTCGTAAACGTGCGGCCCGAAGCGTGCTAGCTCCGTCCGCATCATTTCGGCGTCTTCCCACAGGTCCAGAACCATTCCGTCTTCGAAAAAGTTGCGCCACTGTGGATCGAGCCTTTGCAGACGGATGTAGTCCTCGAGGCGCTTACCATCACCCTCAAACACCGGGCGGAAGAATTGCGGCAAGGTGAAGATAGATGGTCCAAGATCGAAGCTGAATCCCGCCACCTGCAACTGGTTGAGCTTGCCGCCCACGTGCTGGTTCTTCTCAAGGAGAGTTACCTTGAAGTCTTTACGTGCAAGCATGATGGCTGCGGACATGCCGCCAAGCCCGGCTCCGATGACGACGACGCTTTTGTCTTTTCCTGCGGATCTCATAGTCCCTTTACGATGTTGATCGTGATGCTCGCGCCGGTGCGTCCCAACTCAAAAGCACAGTCTGCAAAGCGTGGTGGTCCAAAGCGCCCTTTCGGATTGTTCGAAGCTCCAACCGGTTCGCGCGGAATACCAATAATGTTGTGATCCAATTTGTGGTTGCCGTTGAGGTCCTCATACACACTCACGGCATACGTGCCGGGAGGCAGATCCATTTCAAACCTCATTTGGTTCGAATGCCCGGAAATCGGCACAAATCCGTGACGAAATGCCTTCGCTTTCTCGCCAGGAAACCCATCACCTGATGCAAAGACGAGATAGACGAGATCACCATGCGCGTCCGGGGTCAAATGTACATCTACATTGAGTCGCGATTCGTGCTGAGGCTGTGCCGTTGCCACGAACGGCAAGAGCACCGCAATTAGAAGGCATGGAAGAACTCGAACAAGGTATGCGAATACACCACCCATCCCGTGCCGAATCCGGATCAGTTGTGACAGCTGTGTTCGCGTCCGGCTGCTGAAAGGGAACCAGTTTATTTGCGTGGCACTCCGATCGCTTGCGTGCATCACCGTCTTGATCCGCGAGAAAGTGCGTAGTCCCTCCGGGCCATGGTAGCGGCCATATCCGCTTCTTCCATTCCCCCCAAAGGGCGCATAGGGATTCGCGATCACCCGAATGACATCGTTGATTGCACAACTCCCCGCCGCAATCTGCTTGGCGACGCGCCTGGCCCTTGCACTGTTCCGTGACCATACGCTACTGCTGAGCGCAAACGGGCTGGCATTCGCCATTGCAATTGCTTCAGCCTCCTCGCGAAAGCGGGTAACAATCAGTGCAGGCCCAAACGACTCTTCCGTCAGGAGCCGGGCATCCGCCGGCACATCGGTCAGCAGCACTGGCCCACCAGCTAGGTTCTCTTCGCGCGGGAAGCACAGCACAGCGCCCCGATCGAGCGCATCGTGCACCTGTGCAGTGTGCAAGGAAAGAGCCCTCGACGAGAGCGGGCAGAAATCTGCGTCAGGCTTCTCCCCAACGCGGAGCTCCGCGATCCTTGCCTTCAGCTTCGTTAGAAACGTGTCAAAGATCGTCTCCTGCACATACACCCGTTTCACCGCTACGCACACGCGTCCAGCATTTGAGTACGCACCGTAGGTAATGCCCTCAACGGCGCGCTGAAGATTGCAATCTTCAAAAACAACACTCGCGTCTTTCCCGCCGAGCTCAAGTACCGTCGGAATCAAATGACACGCAGCCCGCTTTGCCACCTGTTGCCCGTGTTCGCTGCTCCCGGTAAAGAAGATGAAATCTGGTTTTGCATCGAGCAGTGCTTCCGCTTCTTCCGGCCCTCCGTGCACAACCTGCACGAGACCGTGCGGAAGATCAACACGTGCGCACAACTCCTCGATTTGCACTGCCGTTTCTGGTGCACGCTCCGAGCATTTCACAATTACGGCATTGCCCGCAGCGAGCGCCGTAATCATGGGAACCACCGAAAGCTGGAACGGATAATTCGACGGGCCGCAGACGAGCACAACACCGTGCGGTTCATAGTGCTTTTCAAATCGTGTGCCGTAGAGAAGGAAGAGAGGCCTGCGGATTCTGCGTGGGCGAAGAATCTTCGCAGCATGGCGTTCGTAGGCACGAATCTGCTCAAGAGTAACCAGTACATCGCCTGCAAGAGCATCGATCGTCGGCTTGTTCGTATCGCGCGCAATCACGGCAGATATCGTGTCGCACCGCTGCGCTATTTCGCGCCGCAGCTTTGCGAGATAGGTGCAACGCTGCTGCACGGACAGATCCGCCCAGGCAGTCTGCGCAATGCGAGCCACCTGCATCCTTTCAGCTGCATTCAATGTGCTCACGCGAGGGCCAACTCCAAAGGTTTCGCAACAGGAAACGGTATCGCGCACTTCTCGCAGATCAGGTTTGCTGAGATGCGTGCCGATTCGAAAATCGTTGGCAGACCACTGCCCGGATGCGTGCCTCCTCCCACCAGGTAACAATTCTCAAATTCTTCGAACTGATTGTGAGGGCGCAGATAGAGCATCTGGTTCCAACTGTGTGCCATATTGAAGGTCGCCCCCAGGAAGACTGACTGCCTCTTTTCCCAGTCCTCTGGAGTGATAACCAACTCCTGCCGAATATGCGGCGTCACATCGCCATACGGCGTGCTCTCTCGAAGCAGTTGCAGTACCTTCGCACGATAGCGCTCTTTGTACTCATGCCACGGTAGACCGCTGGTATTGTTCGCCACAGGAACCAGGATGTATAGCGCAGAATGCCCCGGTGGAGCGCCGTAGGGGTCGCTCTTCTGCGCATTGCGGACATACATCGATACGTCGTCCAGGTCCGCTTTCCCGTTCGTAATCGCATGGATGTTCTTCTTGTAATTGCGGGAAAAGACAATCATGTGGTGCTCGGTATCGTAGGTATGGTCAAGGCCGAGATACATCATGAAGGTCGAGCACGAGAACCTGAGCTTGCGCAGCGATGATGGCTTGTAGCGCTGAAGATCCTTCTCATCAAACAGCGTGCTCATCGCGTGGCCAAAATCCGCGTTGAGCACCACGTGATCGCAGTGAATCTTCTCCCCGCTTTCCAGTTCGAGGCCGCATGCACGCCGTCCATCCAGCAGCACACGCTTCACCGGTGCCGAAGTGTGAATCTCGGCGCCTTCCTCACGCGCCACCTGCGCAAACGCCTCGCTGATGCGACTCAACCCGCCCATCACGTGGTAAATCCCATGAGCATGCTCGGTGTAGGGGATCATCGTGAACAGTCCCGGACAATCCCACGGCGACATGCCCAGATACTTGGATTGGAAAGTGAATGCCAGACGCAGCTCCTCTGAGCGGAAATAGTCGCCAAGAACGTCGTATAGCGACCGTCCGGCCGCGATGTGCGGCACGGCAGCCAGCAGCGTGGGGCTGATCATGCTCGCAAGTGTCCCATACGGCTTCTGCAGGCACGGATAGAGCTTTTCAAATCGTTGGCTCTCACGTGCCAGAAAGCGATCTAGACTTGCTCCTTCTCCCGGAAAGTTCCGTTCAATCTCTGCCTTCATCGCTTGTGGATCGGAGTGAACGAGCATCGACCTGTCATGGAAGCGAAGCTCGTACATCGGATCAAGCTGCTTGAACTGCAGATAATCAGTCGACCGGCGGCCACCCTCGGCAAACAGCTCATCCAGCAGAAACTTCATCATCAGGAATGTGGGGCCCAGGTCAAAGCGATAATCGCCGAGCCGAACTTCCGCATTCCTGCCGCCAATCACATCCTGCTTTTCAAAAACCTGCACTCGAAAGCCGCGTTGTGCCAGGAGCATGGCCGATGCAAGCCCTCCCGGACCCGCTCCTACAATCGCGACGTGTTTCTTCTTGCTAGCGTGAACGCTCATGGCTTCACGCTAAGCTAACTTCAATGCGCTAGTCTGAAGCCACACGGACCAAACAAAAATCAGTTGCTTGAAGTGCAAGGAAATTCCCATTTTCTTGCAGAAGGGTAAAGAAGGTACTTTCGCGCGGATTTTGAATGCCTTCTACGAAGGCGAGCCCGTTGTGACCACCATGGCCGTGCACGCAGACTTCACCAGGCTGCGATAGGAATGCTTCTGCAGCGCATCGAAGTAGACGGCATCACCCGGACCAAGCTGATACCTTTCGCTCCCAATTGTCATCTCGAGCTTCCCTTCGATCAGGTAGAGCAACTCAACACCCGGATGATGATGAGGCACCACCTTTTCCGCAGGCACTGGATGGAAATGCGCAAGATAGCCACTCAACTTCCGTTCATTCACCCGAAAGTCCAGACTCTCAAAATGCCACGGAACATCGGCAGCCTTTGGGTCAGAGGGAAATTGCCTGCGCTCGCCGCGGCGCATCACGGCAACAACATGCCGCTTTCGCGGATCAGTAAAGAAATAGTCCAGCCCCACGCTGAACACCATGGCAATCCGAGTCAGCGTCGGCAGCGTGGGTACAAGCCGCCCGTTTTCAAGCCGTGAAAGCATCGCCTGCGAAAGTCCTGTGTGTTCCGCAAGCTGGGCGAGGCCCATGCTCTTCCGCAAACGCAACGTCCGCAGCTTATCTGCGATAGCGTATGGCCTAAGCGCGTCACTGGCCACCGCAGGATCTACAGATTTAGATGTTGATTTCTTACTTGCCACTGGATCTTCCCTAACCTAGTTGCATAGCGTCATTGCATCAGCCCATACGAGCCTTGCATGATGCTTAACACACTTTGCGTCTGTAGCAAAACTGCAACGGCGTCGGAAGGTTCGCATCGGGCGCTGTTTCACAACCTATTCCTCCGGGTGATCTTGAATCATTTACGGTGCTATCCGTGTTCGCTAACTTGTTGAAAATACATTTCGTGTTGTTCTCATAACCCAAAGGCCGCTGCTTCAAATCCAGCCCTCGCGAACAATCAAAGCAATCCGTTATTTGGATTGAGAGCGCAGGATCCAAAAGGTCAATTAGGGGTGTGCAAAATCAGAAAGTTTGCACCAGGCTGCCGAGTGCAGCCTTTTTATTGCCGGGAACTCCCTTATGCCACATTGGCCTGTTCCGCAGCAGGGCACAGCCCCATGCGAACCACCCTGCTGTTCGCTTCCCGATTTGGCTGCATCCGGAGCGCCACCCGTGCAAATCTTCCGTTGTGTTTCGCGTTCGTGGTTCCAGAAGCTGCTGCGGGCTCTGGGCGTACGCGGACGGTTGCAGGACGGAGCGGCGCGCAGGCCAGGAAGTGCATTTTCCCCGCGAGATTCCCGAAGTTACCTTGCTCCCGGCATACAATGCGCTACACTGTTTCATCATCGGATTCACTTACCTGCAGATCAACGCGTGCGGTCGCATAGTTGTGGATTTTTCCTATGTTGCGCTGGAAGCTGGTCACGCTGTTTCTCGTTCTTCTTGCATCGGTGGCCGCCGTTGCCAGCGCGGAGCCGCGCTTTAGCAACCCTTACCGAATTCCCACCGGGATCGACCCAGGGATGGTGGTAGCGGGCGACCTGAACGGCGATGGGATTGCGGATATTGTATGGACCGCTCCGGGCTTTACCTCCTTCTCCGTGCTGCTGTCGCAGCCCGGCGGCAGCTGGGTTGCCGGCCAATCGATTGCCATGCCTTCGGGGATGGCGATCACAGGCTGTGTGCTTGCGGATGTCACGCGCGACCACATTCTGGACCTAGTATGCGCCGCGGACTACCAGTTCTCGTGGTCCATGTATGTCTATCCGGGCCACGGCGACGGCACATTCGGCAATCCCGTTGTTACTCCCATGCCAAGCTCCAACGGGAATTACACAGCGACTATCGTCACGCTTGAATCCGATCTCGACGGAAACGGCGTCCCCGATATCTACGTGAACGATCTCCTGAACTGGAAGGCGTACGTCCTGCTCAGCGACGGCACAGGCTCATTCGCTGCTCCGATTCCCACCCAGGCTGGAACCAATCAGGTATCTCCCATCTCCGCCGATGTCAACGGAGACGGCATCCCTGACCTGCTCTTTCCACTTGGGCCGGAAGTGGCGCTTGGCAACGGCAACGGAACCTTTCAACCCATCATCACCTACACGATCTCCAACGCTTACGCTCAATGTGCTTTTCACGATATGGACGGGGATGGCCACCTGGATGCCGTCTGCGGTTATATCGCAACAAACACCGGGGACATCATTGGCCAGACCGGCCTTTTCATCCTCCATGGAAATTCCGACGGCTCATTCAATACAAACCCGATCGCGCAGCAGACATTCGGGGATAAGAATACGGAATACGACGGCTTTGGAACGCTTCAGTCCATTGACCTGGTAGCCGACCTCAACGGCGATGGAATCCTCGACCTCATTGGCTCTTCGGGCGACGGGATTGCGGTCCTTCTTGGCGGGCCCAACCTGACCTTTGGCAAGCCCCTCCATTACGCGCGCGCAGTGCTTGGTATTTACGAGTCTGGCCGCTATCAATCGCAATACATCGATGTCAACGGCGACGGATTGCCCGACGTCGTCGCCAGCGGTCCCAACGGCATCTACATCACCTACGGCAAGAATGACGGTACGTTTGTCTCCGCCTTCGCGCCGGAGGTGACAGAGAACATTGGCTATGCCACAGTCGCGGATTTCAATGGTGATGGGATACCCGATGTGGCCGCAACAGGCGACACCGCCATCAAACTCAGCCTGGGGAACGGGGACGGCACGTTTCAGGCTCCGGTGGCCCTTCCCAACTCATCGGGCGCCATTAACTTCAGCACACCGCTTTCCGCCACCAACGCGCACATCCTGCACGGGGATTTCAACGGCGACGGCAGAATGGATCTGCTCGCCATCGGCTCGTCGAGCATCTACCAATACAGCTACTACGTATTTTTCGGCAATGGAGATGGAACCTTCCAGCAGCCGATCGCGGTGCCGAATACAAGTACCATGTACCCGGCGTATGCGTCGCTCTATGACAGTGCAACCGCAGACCTCAATCGCGATGGACGCACAGACTTTGTTGCGGTGAACTCGTCCACCCTCGGCGCTTCTACGGGGCAGATCAGTGCGTATCTATCCGATGGGTCGGGCAACTTTACTCTGGTCGCAAGCAACGTGCCCATCGATAGTCCGATCCCTACACAATATCCGAACATCACCATGCCGGCATTGGCGGACTTTAACGGAGACGGCAAGCTTGATGCGGCCTATGGCAGCCTGAGCCAAGTCTTTCTCGTGAAGGGCAATGGCGACGGCTCATTCAACTCTGCGGCCACAGCCACGCTCACGATCCCTGCCATCAACGGCACGGCGTCTCAATCCTCGATCGCCACGACTGCGGGAGACATCGACGGAGACGGCCACCAGGACATCGTCCTGCTGGCTCTCTACAACCAGCCGACGGTTCCATCCAACCCCCTCACCGTGGCGGTCTGGGTTTACTTTGGCAATGGGGACGGAACCTTTTCTGCACCGGTTCTCGCACTCCAGTCCGACCAGGATTACCAATTTGTTTCCGCAGCCGATCTCGAACACGATGGCCGTGAAGATATCGTGCTGAACACGCACGGCACGCTGGCCGGCGGACAGGCAGTGGGCGTGGTATCGACTTTGCCCGGGCGCACCTTTGGCCAGGAACTCAACTTCACGGGCGGCACAGGTCTCTCCAGCACGTCCATCGCCGATCTGAACAACGATGGGTATCCAGATCTCATCTTCGCCAACGCCGACTACAACATTGCCGCAAGCTCGGTGACGGTATTGATGAACTTGACCGCAGTCAATGCAGTCACGGGAAACCTATACGCTACGCCGGAGCCTTCGCTCGTCACGCAGCCGTTCACGCTCACGGCAGCACTGACCGCGCCGGACGGATCCATCCTGAGCGGCACTGTTCAGTTCAGCATTGACGGCGTGGCTGTCGGCTCCGCGCCCTTGGCCAACAACAGCGCCACACTTGGCGTTGCGGGAATATACGCGATCGGCAGTCATGTCCTCGGCGCCTACTGGCCCGGTAACTCCACCTATGACGCCGTCACGCTCACCGGGCACCACATGGTTGTCCCCATTCCCACCACCACCACAATCACCAGCTCGCTGAACCCCGCAGTGGCAGGCGCAACCGTGACATTCACTGCAACGACCGCATCAACCCAGGGTACGCCGACCGGATCCATCACATTCTCAGACAACGGCGGAACGCTGGCCAGCGTGCCATTGGTGAATGGAGTCGCACAATACTCTACCGCGTCGCTCGCGATCGGCTCTCACGCCATCCAGGCCTCTTATCCTGCCACCGGCAACTACGCGGCCAGCAGTGCCTCGCTCACGCAGGTCATCACGGCGCAGGCTTCCACGGTCAGTCTTTCCGGCGCGCCAAATCCGGCCTATCTTGGCCAGGCGGTGCTGCTGAATGCAACCGTCACACCCCAAGCGACAGGCGTGCCCACCGGGACGGTCCTCTTCTACGACGGAACAACTCCGCTCGGTACGTCGAGCCTGAATGCGTCCGGTATCGCCACACTGCAGGTCAGCTTCAACACACTCGGAGCGCACTCGCTTACAGCAACCTACTCGGGTGATACCAGCTTCGCTCCGGAAACCTCGAACCCCTATATCGAAACCATAGTCTCCAATCCCACAGCCATCACCGTTGCGGCGGCACCCAATCCCGCCGTCGCGTTCTCCCCCGTCGTGTTTACCGCCACTGTAACTGCACCCGGAGGCGCTCAGGCTGCGGGAACGGCGAATTTCTATGCGAATGGAACGCTCCTCGGCACCGGTACGCTGGCCAGTGGACAGGCAACGTTTACCTCGTCGCAGTTGCGTGCCGGAGTTTATACGATCACCGCATCGTATCCCGGAACAACAGGATTTGATCCTGCCACCTCTGGGCCGTACACGCTCACAGTGATGCAAGCCGCTACGCAGACCACGCTGACCAGCAGCGCCAACCCCTCGGTGGTTGGCAGCACGGTTACGTTCACAGCCAAGGTGAGTGCAAATAACACCATCCCCACCGGATCGGTGCAGTTCTACGATGGCTCAACCGCGCTGGGCGCGCCCGTCCCTCTCGACGCGCAAGGAGGAGCCACCTGGTCAACGGCCTCGCTGGCGCTTGGCACGCATCCCATCACCGCCGTCTACAGCGGAGATGCCAACCTTCTTTCCTCCACGTCTGCGATTCTTCAGCAAGTTATCGTCTCTTACACCGGGGACTTCAACATCACCATCAACCCGACCTCCGCATCCATCTACACCGGCGATGCGGTCAAGGCGCGTGTCACCATATCCAGCACGGGCGGGTTCAACCAGCCTCTTACGCTCAGCTGCGCCAATCTTCCCGCTGAAACCACCTGCGCGTTTGCAAGCACGGTAATCGATAACGGCAGCGGAACAACCAACCTCGTGATTCAGACCACGTCTCCGCAGAGAAACACCGCCACGGCTGCGCCGGGTGCACCGAGCGGCTCACGCAGCTGGCTCTTTGCAATGCCCACGGCGCTTGCATTTCTGGTCGCTATTTTCCTGCCTGGGCGCCGCGCGCGCCGCGTCTTCTGGATGGTGCTGCTTGCGCTTTGCGCGATTGCCGGATCCGGCGGGTGCAGCAGTCCAACACCAATCTCGGGCGGAACGCCTCCGGGTACATACGCCATCGTCGTGACTGCTTCCTATCCGGCGCAGTCGCCCGTCATTGAACACCAGGCTGTGCTCAACCTCACGGTCAAGTCACTTTTCTAAGAGTGGATCTATTATTGAGGACTTCATGCCTTCGCGATCAACGACAATCCGCCTGTGGCTGATGCTAATGGCTGTGGCATTCGGCGTGGGTGCAGCGCCGTCTCCGGCGCAGGTGGATCCATCTGCCTACGGCGGATCTGACACCGTGCTGGCAGGTGTCACCTTCGCCAATTTCAGTGCGTCCTTCCCGTATCAGAGCGGCAGTCGTCTCTCCGGCATCGGCGCCTTCGCCGACTTCTATGGCACAGCACGTCTCGGTGTCGAAGGCAATCTGCGCTTTCTCCGCTTCGGGGGATATCAGGACGTAACGGAGTCCAGTTTTCTTGCCGGGCCCATCTTCCGTTTCCGCTGGACGGGGCGCGTTCACCCGTTTGCCCGCACCCTGTTCGGCGCCGGGCACATCCACTATCCCTATCACATCGGCGATGCCACATATTTCGCCATTGCACCTGCGGCGGGAATCAACTACAGCATCACGCAGAGCCTCACGGCGCGTGCTGCCTATGAGTACCAGTGGTGGGCGAACTCGCCCGGCTATTCCAATCAGCCTGATCACCCGCTCCATCCAAACGGCGTTGAGATCGGCATTGCCTATAGTCTCTTCCGCTAGGCATTGGCCGGTCCTGCCAGAACACCGGCGTGCCCCGGCTGCTGCGGCGGTGCTGGAACGCATGAGCCGAATGGAGTGAGCTAGAATGCCTGCGTGCGCCAACGGAGCGGGGCGACCGTCTACATCGCGTTGAACGGCGAGCAACATGGCCGGCGGGTTCGGCTGGAACCTGGGATCAGAGCCCATTGCGGAATTTTTTTGGAGAATACCATGAAGGGAAAGCTTGCACTCCTCCTGTTTGTCCTCGTCGCTTTTGCTGTGCTTTGCCGTTCGAGCGAAGGCCAGAGCCATGAAGAAGCTTTGATCTCGCCGTCTCGCCCCGTGCCAACCGGAAAAGCGCCGCACATGCAAGTAAAGCTGGTGAAGGATGCACCGGATGAGAAGGTCTACGCCGTGATCTTCTACAGGGGAGATGAGGCGCTGAGTGGCCTGACGGATTTTGCGATCCAGCACAAGATTCAGGACGCGCACTTTACCGCAATTGGTGCGATCAGCAGTGCAACGCTTGCCTGGCTTGATCCCGCGAACAAGGTCTACCACCGCATTCCTGTGAACGAACAGGCTGAGGTTCTGTCGCTCATAGGCGACGTCACCACGTTCAACGGAAAGCCCATCGTGCACATGCATGCTGTTATCGGCAGGTCGAATGGCACGCCGATTGGCGGGCATGTGTTTGAACTGAATGTGAATCCCACGCTGGAGGTCTTTATGACCGTGAACACAACGCCCTTGAAGAGAAGGCCGGACGACGCGTCGGGGATGAAGGTGATCGATCCGCAGCAATGAACTGCTGCCATGAGAGCGGAGGGCTCTGCTTTGCATCCATCCGCGCGCGGAATTCGTTCGATTGCCGGAAGCTATTGTCGTTATTTATCAGATCATTCGTTTGAATCGGCGCCGGACTCCTATACTGAACACGCTCGTCGGTAGCAGACGACAGAGGAGACATCATGTCCAACGAATCGAAGTGCCCGTACTCGGGCGGCATGCTCAACCACACAGTGGCAGGGACAAAGGGCAACCGGGACTGGTGGCCTAACCAACTGAATCTGGAGATTCTGCATCAGCAATCCTCGCTGTCGAATCCGATGGGCGAGGAGTTCGACTACGCCGCAGAGTTCAAGAGCCTTGACGTGCATGCCGTGGTCCGGGACCTCCATGCCCTGATGACGGACTCGCAGGATTGGTGGCCGGCGGACTTCGGCCACTACGGGCCGCTGTTTATCCGCATGGCCTGGCACTCCGCCGGCACGTACCGTATCCACGACGGCCGTGGTGGCGCGGGGCGCGGCTCGCAGCGGTTTGCGCCGCTGAACAGCTGGCCAGACAACGTGAACCTCGACAAGGCGCGCCGCCTGCTGTGGCCCATCAAGCAGAAGTATGGCCGCAAGATCTCGTGGGCAGACCTGATGATCCTGGCAGGCAACGTGGCGCTGGAGTCGATGGGCTTTAAGACTTTTGGCTTCGGCGGCGGCCGCGCAGACATCTGGGAGCCGGAGGTAGACACGGATTGGGGTCCGGAGGCAACATGGCTGGGCGACCAGCGCTACAGCGGCGACCGCGAACTGGCGAACCCGCTGGCGGCCGTGCAGATGGGCTTGATCTATGTGAACCCGGAGGGACCGAACGGCAATCCCGACCCGGTGGCCGCGGCACGCGACATTCGCGAGACGTTTGCCCGCATGGCGATGGACGATGAAGAGACCGTCGCCCTGATTGCCGGTGGGCACACCTTTGGCAAGACCCACGGCGCAGGCCCCGCCAGCCATGTTGGGCCGGAGCCTGAGGCAGCCGGCATTGAGGAGCAGGGGCTTGGCTGGAAGAGCAGCTTTGGCACCGGCAAGGGTGGAGACGCGATTGGCAGCGGCCTGGAAGTGACCTGGACCACGACGCCGACCCAGTGGAGCAACAACTTCTTTGAGAACCTGTTCGGATATGAGTGGGAACTGACCAAGAGCCCGGCAGGCGCACACCAGTGGAAGCCCAAGGGGGATGCAGGCGCCGGCCTGATTCCGGATGCGCATGACCGGGCCAAGCGGCACGCTCCCACCATGCTGACCACCGACCTCTCGTTGCGGTTCGATCCGGCCTACGAGAAGATCTCGCGGCGCTTCCTGGAGCATCCGGAGGAGTTCGCAGATGCGTTTGCGCGTGCGTGGTTCAAGCTGACGCATCGAGACATGGGTCCCGTGAGCCGCTATCTTGGCCCTCTGGTGCCGCAGGAAGTGCTGATCTGGCAGGACCCGGTTCCCGCTGTTGATCACGTGCTGATCGATGACAAGGACATCGAGGCGCTGAAGGCCAAGGTAATGGCGTCTGGCCTGTCGATCTCGCAGCTCGTCACGACGGCATGGGCGTCAGCAGCAACCTTCCGCGGCAGTGACAAGCGCGGCGGCGCCAACGGCGCGCGCATCCGGCTTGCTCCGCAAAAGGACTGGGAGGTGAACGAGCCCGCGGAACTGGCCAAGGTGCTTGCCAGGCTGGAGGCCATCCAGAAGGAGTTCAACAGTTCGCAGTCCGGCGGGAAGAAGGTTTCACTGGCCGACCTGATTGTTCTTGCAGGCTGCGCGGCGGTTGAGGCAGCTGCGAAGAAGGCTGGCCACGACGTGAAGGTTCCCTTTGCGCCGGGACGCACGGATGCCCTGCAGGAGCAGACCGATGCGGCGTCATTTGCTGTGCTGGAGCCGATGGCGGATGGGTTTCGCAATTACGTGCGCAAAGGGCTTGAGGGATGCGCTACCGAGATGATGCTCGATAAGGCGCAACTGCTTTCCCTTACCGCTCCGGAGATGACGGTGCTGGTGGGCGGCATGCGCGCGCTGGGCGCGAACTTCGGGCAGTCCAGGCACGGCATGCTTACCAAGCGGTCTGAGACGCTGACCAATGATTTCTTCGTGAACCTGCTGGATATGGGCACGCAGTGGCAGCGGTCCGCCGCATCCGAGCACGTGCTGGAAGGACGCGATCGCAAGACCGGCCAGGTGAAGTGGACCGGTACCGTGGTTGACCTCGTCTTCGGGTCCAACTCGCAGTTGCGTGCCGTTGCAGAGGTCTACGCAAGCAGCGACGCGCAGCTGAAATTTGTGCAGGACTTTGTGGCTGCGTGGAGCAAGGTAATGCATCTGGACCGCTTTGACCTTGCGTGATTGCAGGGGCCTTACCCGCTTCTGCGGTTGATTGCGGCAGACTGGCGGTAGCTGCATGCGCCTGCGAAGAACAGGCGCATGCAGTTAGCTGAGGGTTTACGGATGCACGATGTGTACGATTGTGGCGTTGGAGCCGCTCCAGGCTGCGGCGCCCTCGTGTGTCAGGCGTTGATGCACATCGTCCCAGTGAAGCTTTGTGATGGATCCGGTGCCCTTTTCATAGGCATAGGATGTGCCGTCGTCTGAGAAGAGCGTGAAGTCCGCGTCTGCTCCGGGGTACACGCGAACGCTGGTGATGGACTGCTGCGGTTGCGTGCTCAGAACCGGGGCACCCATGGGCACAATGGAACCGGCCCGCACAAACAGTGGAAGCGTATCGATTGGCGCGGCTGCAGTAATAGTCTGTCCGCCTTTGAGCCGCTCGTTGGTCCAGTAGTTATACCAATCACAGCCTGCGGGCAGATAGACCTTGCGGGTGGTTGCTCCCTGCTCGGTCACCGGCGCTACCAGAAACGCAGGGCCGAACATGTATTCGTCGCGAATATCGGTTACGTTGGGGTCGTCCGGAAAATCCATGAACAGCGCACGCACAAAAGGAGCACCCGTCTGGTAGGTGTGGTATCCGAGCGAGTAGGTGTAGGGCATCAGCTGATAGCGCAGGCGCAGATACTTTGAGAGGATGGCCTCTGCCTGCTTGCCGTACGACCAGACCTCGTTGTGTTCGCGTTCTCCGTGTGCGCGCATCACAGGCTGAAAGGCTCCCCACTGAAACCAGCGCACAAACAGCTCCGGATAGTCTTCGTAATTGCCCACGTTTGCCCGCGCGTCTGCAGAATCGACAAGCGGTGTGTGTGCTGCGTGATAGGTGGGCGGGATCATCGGCGAGAAGAAGCCGGCAATGTCTGTGTCCCAGTACGGCATGCCGGAGGCGGTAAAGTTGAGCCCCGCCGGTATGGAGCGCCTGAGCATGTCCCAGGTGGAGGTGATGTCGCTGGACCAGAAGACCGTGCCGTTGCGCTGCGCTCCAAGATAGGCCGCGCGCGCGAGGATCATAACGCGGCGACTGTCGCCGAAATCGCGCCGGAAACCCTCGTACACAGATGCGGTGTGGAACAAGGGATAGACGTTGTAATAACGGGTTCCGGAACCGACATAGAAGAAGTCCTTCGCAGGATCAATGTCCGGCTCCGTTTCGTCGAGCCAGATGTAATCAAAGCCATAGGGCTTTACGTAACGATCCCGGATGGCCTCCCACCACCATTTGGCGGCATCAGGGTTGGTGGTATCAATATTTGGCCCAATCGCCTTTGAGAAGCCACCGGGGTCCGGAGTGCCGTCCGCAGTGTGAATGAGCCAGCCCTTTTGCCGCAGCATGTCGTAATACCGCGTTCCGGGTGCAAAGTGCGGCCACACGCTCAGCATCGTTTTGACGCCCATGGAATGGAGTTGCGCGTTCATGGCGGCGGGATCGGGCCATCGCGCTGGATCGAGGTCCAGTTCGCCCTGGCGGGTCATGTTCAGGAAGTCCACGACCAGCACATCCAACGGCAACTGGCGGTCACGATATCCCTTCGCAACGGCCATCAGTTGATCCTGCGTGGGATAGATGGCCTTGCTCTGGATATAGCCGTAGGTGCCCTTGGGCAACATGTGCGCTACGCCGGTGAGCTGACGGTAGCCCTGGTAAATCTCGTCGCTCTTGTCGCCAACGATGACAAAGAAGGAAACACGGTCGCCTACCTCAGAGGACCAAACGTTCTGCAGGTTGAATCCCAGATCAACGGTGGTCTTGGATGGATTGTCCCAGATGAGACCGTAGCCGCGGCTGGAGACGAGGAATGGAACGCACAGATTTTCTCCGCCAATCGCGGAGTAGTCATGCCAGCAATCGATGCGATGGTCGCGGAGATCGAGGGCGCCCTGCTGCTGCTGGCCCAGTCCATAGTAGTGTTCGCCCTCAGGAGAGTCGAAGGTCGCGGTCACATGAAATCCGGGATCGACCTTGTGGTCGCTCACCGCGCTGCCAGCGGCTGTTTCAGCATGGTTTGGAGTCATGAGCCAGCGCCACATGGTCAGCAGCGGCTTGCCGGATGCCGTGGTGATCGAGATGGTGTCATCGTAGGGCCCATGCCTGCGCGGGCCGCCGCCGAAGTAGTGATCCCGCAGCGATTCGTTGATAGCATCGAGCGGCATGCGCTGAGGCGACGGCAGGTTCTGCGGAGCAACGCGAACGATCATGCGCCCCGAGCGCATGACATCGTATCCCGCAGAGTCCTGCTCGCGGCTCCAGCCTTCCATGGAGGGCGTGCCCACGAATCCATATCCGGCTGCGGCAAGGGCTGCGGGCTGCTCTGTGCTTAAGGTAATGCGAAGGATGTTCGGGCCGTATGGCTCGAGCACGATAGTGCGATTCTCTCGATTCAGGACAAACTGGTTGGTTTGCGCCAGCGCTCCAGCGCAGACGAATCCGGCCAGCCCAAAGACCACCAGGATGGAGGCCCAGACTCGTGCAGTTGTATGCGTCGCCCTGCCTGTATGCTGAAAGCCATAACGCGCCAGGAAATCCGAATGAAGTGGATGTTGCATTTGCCTTGCCTCCGATTGCGTCTCTTTAAGAAAGCGCAACTTTGCCAGGGAACAAGCACACAAATCGTATGCAGATTACGTTTACCGCGTCAAACGAGAAGCGGCAGGTAACGGGATTTAGTAGAGGATACCGGGCATGGACCGGGCCTATCTCTGCGGCTGTCAGGTGCGGCCGGGCGCTACGCAGACGGATGCCTTCGGCGGATCTGTTGCCCGAATGTTGCCTGAAAGTTAGGATTGAGGTGCAGCGGGCTAAAGGATGGTTTCCATCCCACTTGCCGTTGTAGTGCTCACCATGATTCCTTCCCATACGGCAACGTTTGCCGGAGTTTGCAGGATGCATCGGTTCGTAGGTAAATCCAGACCGGACAACGATTTCTGCGCGTGGCGCACGAAGCCCGTACGTGCACTGCGGGCGAGACCGCCTGAGGCAACGGAGTGTGGCGCCGCATGAATCGTCGTGAATTTCTTGCCGCGCTCGCAGCGGGTGCAGCCAGCACGGGAGTTCTGCGAGCCCAGGAGCTGGGCGGTATGGCCTCGCGCGGAGTAAGGCCGCAACCCAGGGGAAAGCCCTCGGGGCTGCCGTTTCATGCGCGCTTCACAGACGTAGCCAGCAGCGCGGGCCTGCATGCGCCGGTGATCTACGGCCCACCGGACAGGATGGATTACATCCTGGAATCGATGGGCTGCGGGGTTGCATTCCTGGACTACGACAACGATGGCTGGCTGGATATCTTTCTGCTTTCGGGAACGCGCCGTCAGGGGCCTGTGGAAGGAGTGACGAACCGGCTCTACAAGAACAACCGTGATGGCACGTTTACCGATGTGACGGCGAAGGCGGGGCTGGTGCGGCAGGGCTGGGCATTTGGTGTAACGGTTGCCGACTACAACAACGACGGCTTCGATGACCTGTTTATTACTGGCTGGCCGCAGAACACGCTGTACCGCAACAACGGAGATGGCACGTTTACCGACGTGACGGCGGCGGCGGGACTGCTGCACTCCGGCAACCGCTGGGGCACGGGCTGCACGTGGGTGGATTACGATCGCGATGGCCGCCTGGATTTGTTCGTCTCCAACTACGTGGTTTTTGACTTCAATACCATTCCGCCCGCGGGCAAGAATCCCAACTGCAACTACAAAGGCGTGGCAGTGAACTGCGGCCCACGCGGACTGGTTGCGGAGCGCCCAATCCTATACCACAACAACGGGGATGGAACCTTTACCGACGTTACTGGGCGCACGGGCATCGGCGCCGCAACGCCGGGATATGGGTTGACCGCGGTCGCGGCGGATCTGGATGGTGATGGCTGGCAGGAGCTGTATGTGGCATGCGACTCAACGCCGAGCCTGCTCTTCCGGCACAAAGCCGACGGCACTTTTGAGGAGATTGGGTTGGAGTCGGGCCTGGCAGTGAATGAAGACGGCCGGGAACAGGCGGGCATGGGCATCGCCATTGGCGATTTCGATACGGACGGATCGCTCGACGTGCTGAAGACGCATTTTGCGGATGATACGGCAGCGCTCTACAGGAATGCAGGACACCTTGAGTTTGAAGATGTCACGGTGCGCTCCGGGCTGGGCGTGGAGACGCGGTATGTGAGCTGGGGTGATGGCATTGTGGACCTGGACAACAACGGCCTGCCGGACATCTTCTGGGTGACCGGAAGCACGTTCCCTGAGGTGGAGCGCGTGCATCCGGAGATTCCGCACAAGACGCCGCGTGTGCTGTTTCGCAACCTGGGCGGCGGCCGATTTGAAGAGCTTCTAGACGGTGCCGGCCCGGCGATTGCCGAGGCGCATGCCAGCCGGGGCGTGGCCTTCGGAGACTTCGACAACGACGGCGACATGGATATTCTGATCATGAACATCAACGAACCGCCATCGTTGTTGCGCAATGATCTGAGCGGCTCCGGGCACTGGCTTAAGGTGAAGCTGGTGGGAACACGCTCGAACCGGAGCGCGATTGGCTCTGTGGTGACGGCCACTTACGGGGGACGCCGGCAGGCACAGGCCGTGATGGCGGCGAGCGGGTATCTCTCCTGCGGAGACAGGCGTTTGCATTTTGGGTTGGGAGCGGCAGTCACGGCGGATCTGGAGATTGCCTGGCCGAGCGGCGTTCATGAGGTGCTAAAGGATGTCCGCGCCGATCAACTGGTCACGGTGAAAGAGGGCGCTGGGATCATTGGGCAGGAGAAGCTGGGCCGATGAAGCGAACCATTGCCGTATTTTTACTTGCGATTGTGACAGGCATCTGCCCGGTGCTAGCGCAGAAGCCCGACGTCGAGGCGCATCTGGGCCGCGGCGCGCAACTAATGCAGGACCGCTTGTTTGAAGCGGCTGCCGGCGAGTTCAAGCAGGCTGTGACGATCAATCCGTCTGATCCGCGGGCACACTTACAATATGCGGTCTGTCTGCTTTCGCTTGGAGACAACGACCAGGCGCGACAGGAATTTGAAAAGGTGCGCCAGCTGGCGGGCGAATCGCGCTATGTGACGTACTATCTGGGCCGGCTCGATCTGCTCTCCAACGACTACGCTTCCGCCATCAAGCGACTGGGCTCGGTGGCCCAGCATCCACCGTTTCCAGACACGGCATTTTATCTGGGCGTGGCGTATCTCTCCGCAGACAACGTGGACAAGGGAATTGAGTGGCTGGAGCGCGCGGTTACGATACTGCCGAACGACTATCGAGTGCATTACCGGTTGGCGCGGGCCCTCTCATTGGCTGGGCGCCAGCAGGAGGCAGCGCGCGAGTACAGCCTGTACAACAAGTATTTGACGGAACACAAGAGCACGGAGACAGTGGTTCGCGCCTGTTCTGATGCCTTGCGGACCCAACCGGTCAGCGCAGCCCACGAGATTTGCCAACGCATGTATGACCCCAACGACCCCGAGAAGCTGACGCTACTGGGGCAGCTATACGGCGAGGCTGGTGCATATGAAGAGGCGCTCGATCCCCTGAAGAGAGCAGTGCAGTTGGATGCAAACTCGTTTGAGGCATGGCACGACCTGGGCCTTACGTACTTCCGCCTGAAGCAATACAGGGACGCGCGGGCTCCGCTGGAGAAGGCAGTGGCGTTACACCCTGAGTCCTATGGGCCGGTGGTGATGCTGGGCGCGACGCTCTACATGCTGGGCGAGGACGATGCGGCGCTGCCGGTGCTGGAGCACGCGCACCGCCTGAATCCATCGGATGCGCAGACCGCCGCTATCCTGGATAAGCTGCGCGCGGAACATGGGCAGAAATGACGGATTCGCGCCGGTAGCCTGTTTGCGCGAAAGGCCTGTCAGATCAGCGGCCGAGCACAGGTTCGAGGCATCAACTTCCTGCACCAACAACGAAGGCGATACTCTTCTTCACTGTTTCGCCCTTGTACTGGAAGGAAACCTGCGCTTCGTAGTTGCCGGGTTGCAGGTGCTTTGTTGAGAGGTTCGCCAGGATCGACGCAGCGCCATTCGCGTCCGGCTGCACCACGCTGGCCGGGCTCCGCATCAGGAGCTGGCCCTTCCGCCAGATCTCAATGACGGCGTCGATCGGCGTGTCCACGGGTTGCGAGGGATACGCGACGGCATATAGCCGCAGTTGGCCTTCCGCGTCCGGCGTCAATCTGTCTGACAGCTCCGGTGTTATGGTTCCGCCGCGCGCCTCGAGCGGGTCCATTTCGTTGGCCGGTCCTACAATGGCATCCACGCGCCGCGCCACGGCCACGTCGCTCATGGAAAACCCCGAACCGGTGTTTACATCGAGCGTCGAACTACTCACGCTTGCCTTCATGCTCAGGCGATCAACGGCTGCCGTCTGCATTGTGTAACGGCCCGGCGCCAGCAGGAATGGTGCGGTGAAGCTGACAACTCCTTGTCGCAGCTCCGCTTCTTTGGCGGCGGGCATCCTGTAGGGGATGTCCTTGCTGATCTTCTGCACCACGCGGCCCTGCTCGTTCTTGATCAATGCCGTGACGCACAGGTGCACCTTGAGCCACTCCCCATCCTTGACGATGTCGAGGTCCCGCGTGGGCGTTTGAAAGGCAAACGCCAGCTGGGTTCGATACGTCCCCTGCCGGAACTGCAGAGCGGCGACATGAAAGCCAAACTGATGCAGCGCGGGCGTTGTGTTAAGAGCCTTCAGGGTGGCCATTTCAAAGGGATAGATCTCGCGGCCATTCACGGCCGGCACCGCGTAGTATCCACTGCGCGCAAAGACCCTGGCGCCGGGACGGGAGACCTTCACCTGAATCTTGCGGAAGTGGCCGTCCATGGTTGTGTTGCTGGGCGAATAGGCAAGCTCGTAGTGCGTTCGCACATCCTCCATGACGCGACGCAGCGGATCGCGCAGGTCAAGGGATGGCGGAAGGAGCTGACCGCCCGTGCCGTCCGCCAACTCCGCCATGTTGCCCATGGTGTCCGCGTGAATGGAGTCTTCGCCCATCTCCAGGGAAAGGACCTGCGTAGGCGTGACGGCCTGATCGCCTCCATTCACCTTGGCCAGCTGCTGCTGCATGCTTGCGCGCGCGGCCGCCTGCAGAATGCGGCGCGAGTTATCCAGAGTGGACTGCTCCGTGAATCCAAGCGTATCAACTGCGTAGATGCTGACATTGGAGCGATTGGCTGCGCTGATTGCCGAGCGCAGCAACTCGACCGTGTCTGTGTTGACCGGCAAG
>JAJXWS010000061.1 GCA_021781495.1 Acidobacteriota bacterium
GGTGTGCTTGCTCCTCGACATCTTCTCGCACCTTCCTGAATACGAAAATCGTACTCGGTTCTGTGCGGAAAACTGGGATCAGGCCACTGGGAGGGCGCAATTCCGTAATGTGATTGCAGACACCATTACAGCAGCCAAAAATATACGGATAAAAAATAGCCTAGCGCTCATGTCACGTACCGTATACCAGGCAAGTTGGCATTGGCCATTCTAGCAATGCAGCAACGGCATCCGAATCTGTTGGACGGTAGATATATTCCCAGGCGAAAGCTCCGCCAGAACGTGGTACCTTTCTTATATGTCCATGCTGGTAACGCCCATTTGCCATGCTGACCGCGCCGTTTGCGCGGTTGATTCCATGGGCATTGTGGCAACCATAGGGTTTGTTGTGTTGACGGCTGCAATGAATCAATTTAAAGTTTTGATTCCTGGGTATTTGCGGGAGTAGTTCAGTGGTAGAACGTCAGCTTCCCAAGCTGAATGTCGCCGGTTCGATCCCGGTCTCCCGCTCCAATTTTCTGGCAGCACTTCCCAATCCACTGCAACTTCGGTTCTCCTAAATCTTCTGCGCCACGCGGATCAGGCCCGTGTCATAGCGCACATCCTCTCTGTGTGCTCACCATCCATCGAAGAGAGCACAACCGGAACGAATGCTCCGCACGACGCCTTGCTGTATGCGGAGAATGCATGGATGGGCACCGGTCTCGCCACGCGCTATTTCCGTCGCAGTGCGCTGAATAAAGTGGCCCCCTCGCGCCGTCATCCGCAGCATCAGCGCACACTTCACCGCCTGACAATGCGCTTTGGAATCAATCGGTTCCGCTTCAGACGTCTGTATTCTCTTATGAAATTAAATTCCTATTGACAATAGTATCTTCGTTGAGTTAGTTCTCTACAGGTTGCAGATACTTGCAATTTTTTCGGAGGACATAATGGGATTCAGATTGTTCAACGAGCGCTGTGCACGGCTTAGATCGTGCATCATGTTGCTCTTCATGTTGGCGCTCGCAATCTGCCAGGGCAGGGCGCAGATCGGCGGATCGGGTGCCATCCAGGGCCGTGTTACCGATCCAAGCGGAGCCGTGGTCGTGGATGCGACCGTGACGGCAAAAGACATTGCGACTGGCGTGGTGAGCACACGTACAACCACCAACGCAGGCGTCTACCTTATCTCACCGCTTCCTCCGGGAACCTATACCGTGCGAGCGACCTCTGCGGGATTCGAGGCGCTCGAACAGCAGAACGTAGTCGTAAATGCAACGCGTACCACGGGCCTCGATCTCAAGTTGCAGGTCGGCTCGCAAACACAGCAGGTGCTGGTGACGGCCGCTCCTCCTGAGCTGGATACAACGGACGCCACGCTGGGTGAGACGATGCCGAACGAAGAGTATGCGGCGCTGCCTTTGTCCATGAGCGGGCAGCAGCGCGATCCCACTTCCTTTGTGTATCTGATGCCGGGCGTGCAGGGAGGTGGCCGCTCGGGTGTGTTCAACGGCGCCGGTTCCTATAACGGATATCTGGATGAGATGTACGTGGACGGCATTCCGCTCACGACGATCTCGCAGCAGGGTGACAATCGTACGATTTCGCTGGCTGTTCCGGTGGACGCGGTGGATCAGTTCCAGGTGCAGACCAGCGGCACGCCGGTTGAGTTCCAGGGCATGGGATCGCAGAACTACGTCATCAAGTCCGGCACCAATCAATGGCATGGCTCCGTGTTTGATTACGTGCGCAACACGGCATTCGACTCGTGGGGATTCTTTGCCAAGGCGGCAACGGAGAAGACAGCAACCGGCGCGACGATTCCTGCGCCCAAGCCCGCCGAGCATCAGAACGAGTTTGGATTCACGCTGGGCGCTCCCATTCGCCGGGACAAGATGTTTTTCTTTGTGGCGTATGACAAGTTTCACTACACCTATGGCGTCAATCCCGGCCTGCTGAGCATTCCCACGCTGGCTGAGCGCCAGGGCGACTTCAGCGCGTATCCGTATCCCATCTACGATCCCACAACGCGCGCGGCCTGCACGGCTGCGAATGGCGGAACCACATGCGCGTATGCTTTCCCGGGCAACATCATCCCGGCATCGAAGATGTCGCCGATGGCGCAGAAGATGCAGTCGTTCATGCCCGCGCCCAGCAATAACAATCTGACAGGTAACTTCCTGACCGGCCAGCCGGGCGGCGCAAACAACTTCGAGTTTGTTGCGAAGGTCGATGCCAACATCACGGACAAGCAGCACATCGCAGTGGTGTCCACCTCAGGCCGCCGCGGCTTCATCGGACTGGACTACGGAGCCGCAACCGTGTTGCCGCTTCCGTATACAAACGGTATCCTGGTGGCGGAACTTACTGCCACCGGCATTCTGGAACACACCTACACGCTCACCCCGCACCTCGTGAATCAGTTCAAGTATGGCTATGTGCGCCAGTGGGGACCGGTGAGCAATCCCACCTACGGCAATTCAAACTGGGAAGCATCGACCGCGCTGGGCATCGGCAATCTGCCTGCCGGGCAATCGGCCATGGATTTCCCTGGCGTGAACTTCGGCGGCGGTGTGGATCTGCCGACGAACTGGACCAGCTACGTTGGGTATTCGCAGAACGTGAATACCTACACCATGATGGATAACCTGCAGTGGATTCATGGAAAGCACAGCTTTACCTACGGTGCCGACTTCCAGTGGTTGAACGAGAACGAATCCAACTTCGATACGCCGAGCCGTCCGCTGCTGTTCAGCGAAAGCAACCTGAACACCGCGGGATACGACAGTAAGGGCAACATCAATAAAGGCCAGAGCGGCGCCGCCTATGCCAGCTTCCTGATGGGCGCGGTTGACTCGACCAGCCTGACCATCCAGCCGTACACGGTGCTGGGTGCGCGCTACAAGACGTTCTCGCCCTACGTTCAGGACGACTATCGCGCAACCTCGCATTTGACGGTGAACCTGGGCTTGCGCTGGGACTTCTATCCGCCGTATCACGAAGTGCAGAATCGCTGGTCGTACATGAACCCGAACCTGACGAACCCGGCCACGGGCAGCCTTGGCGCAGTCGAGTTCGCGGGCAGCGGAGCCTATAGCTGCCACTGCCAGACGCCGGTGCACTACTACATGGGCAACGCCGCGCCGCGCGTGGGTCTTGCCTACTCCATCAATGACAAGACCGTCTTCCGCGCCGCGTACGGCATCATGTATTCGCACGGTGGCGGCGTAGGCGGACGCCTCGGCGCAAACAACGGCACAGGTCAGGCCGGTCTGTCCGCCAACCCCACGTTCCTTGATTCGGGTCAGGGCGGCATCCCCGCGTTTTACCTCAACTCCAATTTTGGCAACATGGCGTACCCGAGCTATTCCTCGACGCCGGACATTGTGAACACGGTGAATGCCGGCAACTACATCGATTCCAATGGCGCTGCAATCAGCCCGGCGGGCGTGTCGTATGCCGATCCGTATGTGGCCAGCCGTGCGCCTTACTCGGAGAACTGGAACGTCGGTCTGCAGCGGGCAATCACCAACTCGCTCACGATTCAGGTGGACTACTCGGCCAGCCAGTCGCACTTCCTGACGAGCAGCTTGAAGGGGCGCGGCTACTGGACCAATCAGCTTGATCCCAAGTACCTGGTCCTTGGACCGCTCCTTGGCAAGCTGCCGAACAGCGTGGACTCGAAGACGGGCAAGACCTACCTGCAGGAAGCGCAGGCGATCGTACCCGGCATCAATCTGCCGTACGCCAACTTCGGTGGTTCTCACGGAACCATTGCTGCCATGCTCTCGCCGTTCCCGCAGTATGCAGGCGTGACCGACACGTGGGGTAACATCGCAAACGCAAACTATAACTCTCTGCAGCTCTCGCTGGTGCAGCGCGCTGTGCACGGGCTTTCCTATACCGTGAACTACACGTATGCGAAGGAAATCGATGACGCAGGCAGCTTCCGCAGCGGCTACGATATCCCCGCAAGCGCCATTACAAGCGGAAAGTCGTATAAGCAGGATCGTATCGAGCGCTCGCTCGGTGCGGGAGAGCAGCCGCAGGCGCTGAACTTCTTCGGTGTCTACGATCTTCCCTTCGGTAAGGGCCTGATCGGAGATAAGAGCCGCGTGGTGCGGGCACTGGCGGGCGGATGGTCGCTGTCGTGGATTGCCGGCTACCACTCGGGGACTCCGCTGGGAATCGGCGCCACCGGTTGTACCGCGGTGGGCGTAAGCGCCTGCATGCCCAGCTATGCAGCGAACTACAGCGGCAAGCCGCGCATCAATGGCGGATGGGGACACGGCGTAACTTCGACGAATGCAGGCAGCGTCAAGTTTATTGATGCGGCGGCGTTCACAGTGCCAAACAGCACGACAACGTATCAGCTGGGTGACGTGGCGCGTACGGCTCCGTACGGCCTTTTCGGCCCTGGCGGATACAACATCGACTCCGGCCTGCACCGCAAGTTCCCCATCGGGGAGCACGCGAGCTTCGTATTCGGCGCGGAGGCGTTCAACGTAACCAACACAGTGCAGTTCAGCGGCATCAACACCACCGTTGGCAACAGCAACTTCGGCACCGTGAGCCGCCAGGGCAACCACTCGAGAGACTGGCAGTTCTCGGGTCGCCTGAACTTCTAACGAGCGGTTTCAATCGAACAACGGGAGTGCTGGAAGTCTTCGGCACTCCCTGCTTTTTTGCACGTAACTGTGCAGAGATTCAATTCAGATGCTGTGTGGTGTGTTGAGCGGCATCTGCGATGGGAGCATGCATGCGGAAGGTGAGTGTTGTTCTTGTGCTGTTGTGCGTGTTGCTGCAGGGGATTGTGCTTGCCCATGCGCAGTCGACGAAAGCGGCAGCATCTGCGAATGGGAATCTGCCGACGCTCTATATCGTGGGGGATTCGACGGCCAACATCCACGGGGATCCTGACGTATCGACGAAGGAGCGCGTGGGCTGGGGAACACCGTTTGCGAAGTACTTTGACCCAGGCAAGATGCGCGTGGTGAACGCAGCACGCGCAGGGCGTAGCAGCCGCACGTTTATGAAGGAAGGCAAGTGGGATGCGGTGATGCAACAGCTCAAGCCGGGAGATTTCGTGCTGATTCAGTTCGGCCACAACGATCCGGGTGCGGTGGATAGCGGCAAGGCAAGAGGGTCGCTGCCCGGCGTAGGCGACGAAACAAAGACCGTCACGCAGCCCGATGGCACGCAGGAGGTCGTGCACACGTTCGGGTGGTATCTGCGGAAGTATGTGGAGGACACGCGATCGAAAGGCGCCACGCCGATTCTCCTGTCTGTCACGCCGCGGAATATCTGGACGAACGGCAAGCCGGAGGTGGCGCTGGGGCATTTTCGGGAGTGGGCCGCTGAGGTCGCGCAGCAAGAGAATGCCGACTACGTGGATGTGAGCAGGATTGTTTCGCGGGAGTACGCAAAGCTGGGACCGGCGACGGTAGCGACATTCTTTCCGCTGGACCACACGCACACGAATGCAGTGGGCGCGGAGCTGAATGCGAAGAGTGTAGTGGCAGGATTGAAGTCGCTGCCCGACTCACCACTGACGCCCTACTTCTCGGCGTTGGGCGAGGATGTGGTGTCGGCAGCGGAGGCGTCGCTGCCGCTACCGGCAAATGCCGCGCTGCCAACGCTGTGGATCGTTGGCGATTCAACGGTGCGGAATGGGCAGGGCGATGGAGCGAACGGGCAGTGGGGATGGGGCGACGAGATTGCGCCGTACTTCAGAACCGACCGCATCAACGTGGTGAACCGCGCTGTGGGCGGGCGCAGCAGCCGCACCTATTACCAGTTTCACTGGCCAACGGTGCTGCGACGGATGAAGCGCGGAGACGTTGTGCTGATGCAATTCGGGCATAACGACTCCGGTCCGCTGGATGACAAGGCGCGTGCGCGCGGAACGCTGCCGGGAACGGGTGATGAGACGCAAACAATCGATAACCCGATTATGCACAAGCGCGAAGTGGTGCACACGTACGGCTGGTATCTGCGGCAGATGATGGAGGAGACGCGGCAGAAGGGCAGCACGCCCATTGTGCTTTCGCTCGTGCCGCGCAAGGTTTGGCAAGACGGAACCATTCGTCGCGAGAAGTATGCAGACTGGGCGAAGGATGTGGCAGCGCAGGAGCACGCACCGTTCGTCGACCTGAACGCCATTGTGGCCAGGCGCTACGATGCACTGGGGCCAGCAGTTGTAGACGGCCTGTTCGGCGATCCGCACACGCACACCAACTTGGCCGGTGCCGAACTGAATGCGCAGTGCGTGGTGGAAGGACTAAAGCAGCTCAGGCACGATCCGCTGAAAAAGTACTTGGCGAAGAAGCAGGCACCTGCGGCGCAGCAGTAGAAGCGCAGTGCAAGGCCGATCGAATTTCTGATCGGCCTTGCACGACATGTGCTGCGTGTAAACACCCGCGGCGCGTACCGGTTACTTCTTTGCGGCTGCGGCGTTTGCGATGTTGGCGCCCACAGGCGCGTTCAGAATGGGCGCGTTCAGGATTGGCTCGGACAGGCCGGCGAGGCGCGGCAAGTGGTCGCGTGCGAAGAGATCCAGCACGAAGATCTGGTTGCGGCCGGGATGGAGCCAGGGGCCGGGGACATAGAGCGTGGCCTGCGGGCCGATGTTCCAGTAGCGGCCAATTGGATGGCCGTTGATCCAAACGGCGCCTTTGCCGAGATCACGCACGTCAAGGAATGTGTCGGCATGCGGCTGCTTGCCGGCAACCACAAAGCTGCCGCGATAGAAGGCCGGGCCATGCATCGCCAGCTGCGCGTTGCCGCTGCGCTCAAAGCGTGCCTCCTCGGGCATTCCCAGCGGATCGGCAATGGTATTGGGCGCCATGGGCAGCGGGTACATCGCCCAGCCGGTGAGCGGAGCGCCGTCGAAGACTGGCACAGTGTTCAGGCCCTTGCTTTCGCCGCGCATCATGCGCGTGGAGTTGATGCGTCCGGAGTTCTCGACGAGGATGTCGAGTTGATTGGCGCGTTGGTCTGAGTGCAATGTGAGCGACGTCTGGTTCACTCTGCGGTCCAGTGTGCCAGCAAGCTTTCCGTTCAAGTAAACAAGTGCGTAATCATTCAGCCCGTCGAGCACCAGCGTGCCATTCACCGCATGTGCGATCTGCGTTCGATAGAGGAGGAAGCCGTACGACTGACCCAGCTCTTCCATCGGCTTCGGCCGGTCTGCACGAACCGGTTGCGGCAGCCCTGCCCACAGCGGCGTAGCTTCCTCGAGTTGGAATGGCGCAATGGCTTGGACTGGAGGCGCGGCGGGGATAGGCGGCAATGGCTGCTGCACATAGCGCGCAATCTCATCGCGATAGGCGCGATACTTGGCCGTGGGATGGCCGGCTTCATCGAGCGGAGCATCGTAATCGTAGCTGGTGACGTCCGGAAGAAACTTGTGGTCGGTCCAGCTTGAGCCGCTCATCCTGCCAAAACTGGTGCCGCCGTGAAACATGTAGATATTGATTCCGGCGTGATGGCTCAGGATGTAGTCCAGGTCCTTGATTTGCTGATCGATGGGGCGCGTCTGGTGCGGTTCGCCCCAGTGGTCAAACCAGCCGGGCCAGTACTCTGAAGCGAAGAGCGCCTGGCCGGGCCGCAGCTTCTGGAGCGCATCGAACGCGGCGGCGGGCCTGCCAATACCGAAGTTGACGGCGGCAAACACGCCCGGGATATTGCCGTTGGGCAGCGCGCGAGAGGGATCGGCCGTGTAGAGTAGGGTATCGGTGAAGCCAGCCTTCCGGAAGATCTGGTGCAGGTGTTCCGTGTACGCGTGGTCAGAGCCGAAGTTGCCGTATTCGTTTTCGATCTGCACGCCGATGATGGGTCCGCCGCGGCCGATCTGCAGCGGAGCAACCTCCTGCCCGAGCCGCAGTATCCACTGCTCAACGGGCTGCAGGAAGGCTGGATCATCGGAGCGCAACGCTGTGTGCATGCGCGGATCCGCCATAAGCCAGGCCGGAAACCCGCCGAACTCCCACTCAGCGCAGGAGTATGGGCCGGCGCGGAGAAGAACCTTCAGCCCTTCCTGCTGGGCCTCGCGGATGAACTCGAAAAGGTCGGCGTTGCCGCTGAAGTCGAACTGGCCGCGCACCGGCTCATGGATATTCCAGAAGACGTACGTGGCAATGGTGTTCAGGCCCATGGCGCGTGCCATCTTCAGGCGGGCGCGCCAGTACTCGCGCGGAATGCGCTCATAGTGCATCTCGCCGGAGAGAATCTCAAACGGCTTGCCGTCAAGCTCAAAGTGATCGCCGACGGCCTGGAACGTGTGGTGGACAGCGGTGGGGCGCGGAGCATCCTGAGAGGGCAGCGGCGCTGCCAGCGCGGCAAGAGTAACGGCGAGCAAAAATGAGCGGTGTGCAACGGGGCGCAAAAGAAGCCTGCTTTCCGGGAGACGAAGGTCCTGCAGCATCGTTATACACAATGCAGAAATAAATTGTCTATTGACATCGCCAGCTTCGCTCTCCTATGGTTAAGCGGCGGACTTTGGGGCTCCAGCACCGCTCTGAACACGCCGCCCGGACCTGCCCATGCCCAAATTTCTTGCTATCTTCCTACGCCGCCTTACGGGCGCGACTGCCTGCGCATGCATGGCCCTTGCGATTTTACCGCCCGCGCTGCTGCGGGCTCAGAACGATATTCCGCCCAGGGAACAAGCGGCTATTGATAAGGACATTTCCCGTCACTTCGGCAGCGCACCAGCCGATCCGGGGCCCAGAGCGAAGAACCTCTCAGCAGCGCTGAAGCCCAGGGCCGTGCGCAAGGCCGTACGCAAGGTGGCGGACTGGCAGCTCAGGCAATCGCAGCCCTACTTCGACCGCATCTGGACGTGGAGCGTGATGTACTCCGGCTTTATGGCCGCGGCGGATGCGCTGCCGGAGCCGCGCTATCGCAAGGCGATGGACGACATGGCCAACGGCTTCCACTGGCAGCTACGTTCGCAGGTGCCCAACGCAGACGACCAAAGCATCGGGCAGACGTACCTCGAGTTGTATCTGCGCAATTCCAAAGCGAATGAGATGGAGCCGACGAAAGAGGCGCTGGACCGGCTGCTTGCAGGCGCGGCGGCGAAGGTTCCGGCGAACCAGGCACAGATTCCGTGGTGGTGGTGCGACGCGCTGTTCATGGCTCCACCGGTTTGGTCACGCATGTATGCGAGTACGCAGGATGCGAAGTATCTGGACTACGTGGACCAGCACTGGAGCGAGACCTCCAAGCTGCTGTACGACCCCGAGCAGCACCTCTTTTACCGCGACGTGACATTTCTGCAGGCAAAGGAGCCGAACGGCGAGCCCGTGTTCTGGTCGCGCGGCGAGGGCTGGGTGATGGCGGGCATTGCACGCACGCTGGACCACATGCCTGCGGACTGGAAGACCTGCGCACGCTATGAACAGCAGTTGCGCGAGATGGCTGAGGCAGTGAAGAAGCTGCAGGACCCGCAGAGCGGACTTTGGCATGCCAGCATGATGGACGCAGCGGACTATCCGCAGCCGGAGACTTCGGGATCAGCGCTGATGACGTTTGCGCTCGCGTGGGGCATCAACCACGGAGTGCTCAGTCGCGCAGAGTACGAGCCGGTGGTGGCAAAGGCCTGGCGCGGCCTGTTGGGCGAAGTGTACGCAGATGGACGGCTCGGCAATATCCAGCAGACCGGCTCGGCGCCAGCGCACTACCTGCCGTCTTCCAGCTACACCTACGGCGTTGGAGGATTCCTGCTGGCAGGGTCTGAGGTGCTCGAACTCTCTGAGCACGCGCACCACAGCCATCTGCCACGTTCCGGGAGCATGCCGCAGTGATGCCATATCTTCGTTTGAAGTATGTGCCCGCCGTGTGTTTGTGGATCGCTGTGTCCGCACTGGCAGCGGAGCCCGCGAGCTACAAGCTCACCTGCGGCGCTGCGTCCAAGCACGCGCACAGCCTGGTCGGAACGCGATTTGACGGTGGTGGCTTCGGATTCGATATCGAAGCTTCACCGCAGATTGAGAACGGCGTGTGCCACAGCGACAAGGCATTCTTCGTTTCCGTCAAGGAGCCGGACGGCAATTACCGCGTTACGTTGGAGCTTGGCGACGCACAGGCGGCCACAACCACGGTGAAGGCCGAGGGTCGTCGGCTGATGTTGCAGGATGTAAGCACCGGGCCTGGCGAGAAGGGGAAGCGCTCGTTTGTGGTGCATGTGCGCACGCCGCAGGTAAACGCGAGTGAGCGCGTGCACCTGAAGCCGCGCGAGATCGGCAGCCTGGACTGGGACGACAAGCTGACGCTTGAGTTCACCGGGCCGCATCCGGCCGTGCGATCCATCGACATCGAGCCGGTCCATGTGCCGACCCTCTACATCGCGGGCGACTCAACCGTCGTGGATCAGGACAACGAGCCGTGGGCGGCGTGGGGGCAGGAGCTGCCGTCATTTTTCAACAGCAACATTGCGGTGGCAAACGAGGCAGAGTCCGGCGAGACGATACACAGCTTTGAGACCGAGCGGCGCTGGGACAAGCTGATGAGCACGATCCACAGCGGCGACTGGCTGATGGTGCAGTTTGCACACAACGATCAGAAGCCGGGGCGCGGCTTTGTACCGATCCCGCAGTACGAAGAACTGCTTCACAAGTACATCGACATGGCGAGGGCAAAGGGCGCGCACCCGGTGCTGGTAACGTCGATGAACCGGCGCAGCTTCGACGAGAGCGGGAAGATCCGCATGACGCTGGCCGGATATCCCGATGCAATGCGCAGGGTCGCGCAGCAGGAGCACGTGCCGCTGATCGATCTGAACGCCATGAGCAAGACTCTGTTTGAAGCAATGGGCCCGGAGGGCACGCTGAAGGCATTCGTACATTATCCGGCGAACACGTTTCCCAGCCAGCCGCAGCCGCTTGCCGACGATACGCACTTCAACAGCTTTGGCGCGCTCGAACTTGCGAAGTGCGTTATGCAGGGAATGCGCGACGACAAACTGCCGTTGACGAAGTACCTGCGGCATGGTGTTCCAATGTTCGATCCGGCCCACCCTGATCCGCCAACAATCTGGAGCGATCCGTACGATCCATTTCTATCTGCGCAGAAGCCGTACGAACGCTGAACCCGCAGCTCACAGTCTCAGGTTCCAGGAGTGCATCATGTCTCTTCTTTCCCGCACTTTTCTCTTCGCATGCGCAGCCGTGTTCGGTACGGTGGCCTTCTCGCAAGCTCCGTCGGTGCAGCCGGGGCAAGCGCCGCCCAAAAGCTGGATCGATCCGCAGACGGGGCACCGGGTAATCCGGCTGACGGATGAGCCGGATTCGGCGAGCTTCTACTTCAACGTGAACAGCTACGCGCCCGATGGCAGAGAGATGGCGTACACCACGCCGAGCGGCATCTCGGTCATCGACCTGACGACGCTTAAGTCCCGGCAAGTGGTGGAAGGCCGCGTGCGCGCAATCGAGATGGGCCACAGGACGCCGAGCGTCTTCTACGTGCGGCCAGAGGACCACGCGCTGTACGCGACCAACGTGGATACGAAAGAAACGCGCAGGCTGCTGACGCTGGAGCCAGGCGAAAACGTGATCACCATCAATGCCGATGAGACGCTCGCAGCAGGCGCTTCCATCGTGGGCGCGCATGCGCCGGCTCCGTTCGAGCATCGCGCAGGGCAACCGCAGCCGTTGATTCAGGCGCGCAACAAGGGCGAGATGATGCAGAAGCGGCTGGCTGCGCACTTGCCCATGGAGCTGTACACCATCGATCTGCGCACGGGGAAGAAGAAGGTCCTGCTCAACAGCACAGAGTGGCTGAATCATCTGCAGTTCTCGCCGACAGACCCGACGCTGCTACTGTATTGCCACGAAGGGCCGTGGCAGAAGGTGGATCGCATCTGGACCATTCGAACCGACGGCTCGCAGAATACCCTGGTGCACACGCGCACCATGTTCATGGAGATCGCAGGGCACGAGTTCTGGAGCCACGACGGCAAGACTATCTGGTTCGATTGGCAGACGCCCAAGGGTCAGGACTTCTGGCTGGAGGGGCGCAATGTGGACACGGGTGAGCAGATCGCCTATCACATGCAGCGCAACGAGTGGTCCATTCACTTCAACGTGTCGCGCGATGGCACGTTATTCTGCGGCGACGGCGGCGACCCCGGACAGGTGGCGCACGCGCCGGACGGTGAGTGGATCTACCTGTTCCATCCTGAGGTGATCCAGGGCGATGGCATCAACGATTCCCGGTTTGTGCATCCGGGCGTCTTCCATGCGGAAAAGCTCGTGAACATGTCGAAGCATCACTATCATCTGGAGCCCAACGTGAGCTTCTCGCCGGATAAAAAGTACATCATTTTCCGGTCAAACATGTTCGGGCCAACCTACGTGTTCGCCGTTGAGGTGGCGAAAGCGCCGGCAAAGCAATAGCCGCGCAGTCCGCGGGGCCGGGTGCGAAACAATCGTTGCGAAAGGATTGCGCGGAGTGGCGGCGATCCTTTCGCGGCCACTTCACGCGATCGTTCCGGCCCAGTGCATCACAGGTTCTGCTGAATCTTCAGCACCATGCAGGTCACGCTCTTGTCGCTGCTCACCAGCATCTGGTGCGGCAGCCCGGCGGGAACATGGGCCACGTCGCCTGTGCGCAGGTTCTGGCTTGAGCCGCCCGTTACCGCGGAGCCGCGTGTCTCTCCCGGAGCAATCGTCTTTGCGTCTGCAATGGAGCCGCCGGTCACCAGCGTTGCGTTGCCTTCCAGCACAAAGAAGATGTCGGCAAAGTTTTCATGCAACTCCGCAATGCCGCTGCGGCCGCGAAACAACAGCATAATGGCGTGTTGCGGATACTCCTTCAGCGTCTCGCTTGCGGAGCCGTCTCCCAGCGCGGCGAGTTTGCGCAGGTAGGCTGCACGTTCGAGCAGCACCGCGTTCGACAGATGATCCAGCGGCCCAGCAGGCTGCCTGCCTTTCACGCTCTGCGCCTGAGGCTCATTTTCTGCGGGCAAAAGTTCCTTCAGAATTGCCTTTGCAACGGTGTCCATATTCTCCTCACTCCTCTTCAGCTTACGTCCGCGCTCCCCGCTCAGCGCAAACCCGCCAGCTCCCGCGCGCGCTGAAAGACCGCAAGAAACATGGGCCGGGTCAGCTTGCCCGTATTCGTGTTCTGCAGGGACGGGTGATAGCTGGTGATGGCGTGCAAGCCGCCCGGCAGCGCGTACTCTACGCCATGGCCAAACACCAGTCCTCGCCGCGAGATCAACTGCCCCGTGCGCTGCAAATGCGCCAGCAGTCCATCAAAGGCGATGCGCCCCAGGCACACCACCACGCGCAAATCCCGCAGCAGGCGCATCTCTTCATCCAGCCACGGAGCGCAGTTGCGCAACTCGTCCGTAGTAGGCTTGTTTCCCGGCGGAGCGCAGCGCACCACAGAGGTAATCCACAGGCTGTTGAGCCGCATGCCGTCTTCGCGGGACGTGGCGTTGGGCTGCGATGCGAAGCCCGCCTCGTACAGGACCGGGTAAAGAAAATCGCCCGAGCCATCGCCCGTGAAGGGCCTGCCAGTGCGGTTGGAGCCGTGTGCGCCCGGCGCCAGGCCCAGCGCCAGCACGTGCGCTTTGGGGTCGCCAAACGAGGGCACAGGACGCCCCCAGTATTCCCAGTCCGCATAGGCGCGCCGTTTAACGCGAGCCACCTCCGCGCAGTGCTCGCGCAGCCGTGGACACAGGTTGCATTGCACGACACGTGCGTTCAGCGCATCCAGCGTGGCAGGGGAAGTGGTCATGGGAAAAGTTTATGGCATGCCGCCCGCGCAGCGTTCAGGCGCTCACCGTGGCTGCCGTGGCGCGTACCTTGCGCAGCGGCTGTCCGGTGGCTGCGCTGATGGCCTGCTGCACTTCGGCCAGTATCGACAGCGCAACCGCTGCCGGTGCCTCGCCACCCAGGTCCAGGCCGGTGGGCGCGTGCAGTGCATCCATCCAGCGCTCCAGCCGGTCTGATGTTGCGGGCAGGCCCAGCAGCCGGGCCGCCTCCGCCAGCAGGTCGAGCGTTCGGCGCTGCGGGCCAAGCACGCCGATGTATGCCAGCGGAAAGCCCACACCCAGCAGCGACGCCAGTATCCGCGAATCCTGCTCAAAGCTGTGCGTCATCACCACGGCCGCGTCTGTGGGCAGCAGCGTCAGGTGCGCATGCGCCGCGCCCGGCAGATCCGCAATCGGCAAAACGCGCACGTCATGGGCTGCCGGAAAGCGACCCCGCGTTGCCAGATGCGCGCGGCCATCGGCCACCGCGACATACCAACCCATTTCGCGCGCCATGTTCGCCAGCGGCTTGGCATCGTCACCAGCGCTGAAGATCCACAGCCCAGGCCGTGCAGCCAGGTAGTCCACGCGCACGCGAACCTCCGCGCCGTTCAGTTGTGCGCGGTCTTCCAATCCAGCGTGGCGCTCCATGGCCAATCGCGCCAGGTCTGCAAGCGCGTCGTCGCCCTGCTGCTGGCTGCCGACGGCCATCCCATCCCGGCCCATCAGCACGCGATGCCCAATCTGCTGGCCCTCCAATACCGTGGCTATAGCCAGCGGCTGGCGCTTCTCAAAAGCCGTCGCAAGCGCTTCCAGCAGGGGACGCGCCGTTGTCCGCCGTTCCAGCAGGATGTAGACCACGCCGCCGCAGCCTGAGCCGTAGGGCAGATCACCGTCGTCCGCCAGCGTGGAGTAGCGCTCGATGACCGGCCCCGACGCGGTCAGCCACCAGGCCTTCCTGGCCACCTCGGCCTCCAGACAGCCGCCGCTCACCGTGCCTGCGCGCCGTCCGTCCTGCGTCAGCAACATGTGCGCGCCGGGCTTGCGATAGCTGGAGCCTTCCACGGCCACAATCGTCGCCAGCACATAGTCCGCCCCGGATGCCTCCAGTTCGCGCCACAACGGCAGAATCGGTTCCAGGTCTGTCATCGCTTTCTATTGTCGCTCCAATGCCGGCGCCTTTTCCGCGCAGGCCGCACCGTTGGCTAGTTGTTCAGCAGAGCCTTCATCGCCTGGGGATAGCGCTCGCCCGCTGCCGCATCCGGCGGAAACACGGCCTGCAACTGCTCCACGACAGCCGGGTCCAGCGTCACATCCACCGCAGCCGCGTTTTCCTCCAGATATTTTCGGCGCTTTGTGCCGGGGATCGGCACAATGTCCTCACCCTGCGCCAGCACCCACGCCAGCGCCAGCTGACTCGGCGTTATCCCCGTCTCGGCGGCCAGCTTCTTCACCTTTTCCACCAACTCCAGATTGCGCGTGAAGTTTTCTCCCTGAAAGCGCGGACTGTGGCGACGATAATCGTCGGCTTCAAAGTCCTCTGGGCTCTGGATGGCTCCTGTCAGAAACCCCCGGCCCAGCGGGCTGTACGCCACAAACGCAATGCCCAGCCGGCGGCAGGTCGGCAACACCTCCGGCTCCGGGTCCCGTGTCCACAGCGAATACTCCGTCTGCAGGGCGGCGATGGGGTGCACGCGATGCGCGCGCTCCAGCGTGGCCGGACCGGCCTCCGACAGTCCCAGGTACCGCACCTTGCCTTCCTCCACCAGCCGCGACATCGCGCCCACCGTCTCCTCAATCGGCGTCTTTGGATCCACGCGATGCTGGTAGTAGAGATCGATCGTCTCAATTCCCAGCCGGCGCAGACTGCCCTCCACGCTGCTCCGCACATAAGCCGGGCTACCGTCCACGCCGCGTCTCGCCGGGTTCTCGGGGGCGCGCACAATGCCGAACTTGGTGGCGACAAAGAAGGCATGCCGTCGGCCCTTCAGCGCCTGGCCAACCAGCCGCTCATTCGTATGCGGGCCGTACATATCGGACGTGTCAAGGAAATGGATGCCCAGTTCCAGCGCGCGATCAATCGTGGCCAGCGACTCGCGATCATCGCGGCTCCCGTAGAAATCGCTCATGCCCATGCAGCCCAGCCCAATGGCCGAAACCTCTGGTCCGTCCGCGCCCAGCCTGCGGGTCTTCATTGCGGAAATCCTCCCCGGTGTTACCTGCACCTAACTGGCGGGCGCCAGCGTGCAATCAATCTCCGGCTCGGTCAGCACCGGATTCTGGATGCGTATCTTCTGCTCAATCTTCTTGTAGTTGGCAATCTTGTGGGTCAGCAGAGCATGCGCCTTCTGCAATTCGGCAATCTGTGCGGCAATGGCCGACTGATGATCCTCCAGGATCTTGCGTCGCTCCAGGGATGTGGCATCCCCCAGCTCGCGCAGCTGGGCATAGCGCTGCATCTCGCGGATGGGCATATTCGTCGCCCGCATGCAGTGCAGAAAGTTCAGCCACGCCTCATCCGCCTCAGAGTAGCGGCGGTGTCCGTTGCGCGCGCGGCCCACGGGCTGAATCAGCCCCACGCGCTCGTAGTAGCGCAGCGTGTGCGCCGTCATGCCGCACCGCTCTGCCATGTGCCGAATCGAGTAACCTGCTTCCTTCACATCTCAACCCTACAACTTTGAGTATGCTCTAAGTCAAGCAGACCTGCCGCGGCCGCCAACCGCTCATGCCGCGCGTGCACTAGAATGAGCTTTTCCTGGAGGGAGATTCATGCATCGTCGCCAATTTCTTGCCGCGTCTCTGGCGGCTTCCGCGCTTGCCGTTACGCACGACGCGGGAGCACAAGCACCTGCGCCCGCCAAACGAGAGTTCTACCAGATTCGCCGTTATTCGCTTGTCTCCGGCCCGCAGGCACGGCTCACAGAAACCTATCTGAGTGAGGCGCTCATTCCCGCGCTCAGCCGCATGGGCATGGGCCCCATCGGTGCCTTCCGGCTCGACTTCGGACCCGAGACGCCCACCTTTGAAGTCCTCATCCCCAGCCCATCCCTTGAGGCGCTGGCCGGCCTGGATTTGACCCTCAACAAGAATGATGAGTTTCTGAAGGCTGCCGACCCATTCTTCAGCGCGCCTGCCTCAGCGCCCGCCTTTCAGCGCGTGGAGTACTCGCTGCTCGCCGCCTTCGAGGGCTGGCCCAGGCTCACGCCGCCTGCCTCTTCCGCCACCAAAGGCAAGCGTCTCTTCCAGATGCGAACCTACGAGAGCCCCAGCTACAAGGACCACGTGCGCAAGGTGGAGATGTTCCACTCCGGCGAGTTTCAAATCTTCCTCGACGCCGGCTGCCATCTCGTCTTCTTTGGCGATACGCTCGTTGGCCAGCGCATGCCCAACCTTACCTACATGCTCAGCTTTGAAGATCTGGCAGCCCTCGACGCTGGCTGGGACAAGTTCCGCAATGCACCCGCGTGGAAGAAGCTATCGTCCGATCCGCGCTATGCTTTCGAGCCCATCGTCAGCAACATCACCAACCTGATTCTCGCTCCGCTCGCGGCTTCGCAGCTCTGAGCAATCCGCCAGCGCAGCGCATTGTACGGAAACAGGTCAACTCAACCGCGCCACTATATGCTGTCGAAGACGGCGAGGGAACTGCTCCTTCGCCGTCTTCGTACGTGCGGGGCTGATTCATATTCTTTATTTGCAGAGCAATAACGGAATGGCTGGCCGCGATACATCCTTCTGCACGCAAAGCGCCTGCATCCTGCGGATTCCTGCATCTCTGCTCGCGTTGCCTGGGTTCGTCTGCATCGTTGGTGTCATTAACTCAGCGGCAAATCTGTACTATCTTTCTTGCTTGAAGCGAATCTAAGTGTGCGATCATCGACGCGGGCTGCAGGCTTGGTCTCTACTCCAGCTCAATCCGCTGCATGCGCGTGCTCGGTTGTACTTCATCGGTCTTACAAGGCATTTCAATCGGCAAAGCGCGGCGAGCTGCGGCTTGCAACACTCCGTTCGCCAAAGCTGGGAGGATTACATCCGATGTTGCGTCTGGAATCGGAAACCGGGTGGTGGCTGACCACGCATACTGACCACGCGCGTCTGGCAGCGGAGTTTGCCGAGGCGTGGGGCAATGACAAGTTCCGCCGGCCCGAACCGCGCGACCGCGTCCTGCGCAGCATCCGCAGCTATGAGGATGGCTGGACGGAGCGCGACGCCAATCCCGCGGTCACGCGCGATGGCAAGCCCGCGGCTTTCACCATTGATCTGGTTGGGGATCGCCGGGCATTTGAGGAGATGGATGTCCGCGATTTCATCGCCGTACGCGATCAGGCCGCGCGCACCCTCAGCGCCGACGACCCCTATGCCGCCCTGCTCGTCGCCATGCACACCCACGCTCTTCTAACGGAGTGCACCGAGCGATCCGAGGTGCCGGCGGATTCCCGCGCCGTGCTCGATGATTTCCTCGATCAGCACAATCGGTATCAGGATGAGCTGCGCGCCCAAGTGCAGGCCAGCGATGCCATTGCTCCCGAGCACAAGGAGGAGCGGAGGATTCAGGAGCACATGCGGCTGCTGCAGGCCTGCGATCTTCTTTCGCTTCTTGCCTGCGTGTCGTTTGCATCGCCCACCAATCTTGTGCATCCGCTTCCGCTGAACAACGGAGAGACCGCCGTGGTTCGCGTGCTGCCCGTTCACCCACGCGAGTTCCGCGTCCATCCGTGGCCGTTCGCAGAGGAGTCGCTGAAGGTGACCTTCCCCGCGCGCCACCTCAAAGGCAAGCTCTTCATCTCTGCGGCGGAATTGCAGCAGGCCTTCCAGGCCGCGCCGGTACAGCAACTTAGCGTCACGCTGACGCAGTAGCCTGCCCCGCGACGGGCCCGCGCGTCACGTTATGCTTGCGCACGGCGGCAAGCGGCACGGTACACTGATGCGCATGTCTGTTGCCGCCATTGTCCTCGCCGCCGGAGCCAGCCACCGCCTTGGAAGACCTAAGCAACTGCTCTCGTTCGCCGGAGAAACCCTGCTGGAGCGCAACATCCGCCTGGCAGCCGAGGCCGGCGCCTCGCCCGTAGTCGCAGTCATCGGCGCGCATTACGCAGCCATCTGTGCCGCCGTTGCCTTCCAGCAGGCCATTCCCGTGCTCAATGATCAGTGGCAGCAGGGCATGGCCACGTCCATCCTCTCCGGCCTGAATGAGGTGGAGTTCCGTGCGCCGGATTCCGAGGGCGTACTCATCCTCAGTTGCGATCAGCCGCGACTCACAGCCGAGCACCTTCGTGATCTGCTGAACGCATTCCGCGCCCAGCCGGAGCCAGCCATCGCCGCGTCCACCTACTTGGGTTCACGCGGAGTTCCGGCCATCTTTCCCCGTGCCATATTTCCCGCTCTGCGGTCGCTGCATGGCGACAAGGGTGCCCGTGCTCTGCTGCTTGCGCCGTCCTGCCCCGTGGTGGAGTGCCCCTTCGCCGGCGGAGAAGTCGATATCGATCTGCCTGCGGATCTGGAGCATCTGGCGTAGCGGCCGGCCTGCCCGCGCTCGCATTGCGCCTGTGCCATACTGTCTTCAGTTTGCCGCAGAGGAAGAGCCCGTTGTCCAAGCCGAGCACGCCAAACCCTGAGTTTCTGCGCCGCGCCATCGCTTTGGCCACGGACAATGTCCTCTCCGGCCGCGGAGGCCCCTTCGCCGCCGTGGTGGTGCGCAACGGCCAGATCGTCGGCGAAGCCGCCAACTCCGTTACGGCCACCAATGATCCCACCGCTCACGGCGAAGTCAACGCCATCCGCGCCGCGTGCCAGGCGCTCAATACCTTCACCCTTGCCGGGTGCGAGCTCTACACCAGTTGCGAGCCATGCCCCATGTGTCTCGCCGCCTGCTACTGGGCCAGGCTCGATGCCGTCTACTACGGCGCCAGCGCCGCCGATGCCGCGCGTGCCGGCTTTGACGACGCCTTCCTGTACGGTGAGTTTCACAAAGAGCAGGCAGCCCGCTCCCTGCCCGCACAGCAGTTGCTCGCCGAGGAAGCATGGGCCAGCTTTGCCGCGTGGATCGCTTCGCCCACCCGCATCGATTACTGAGCGCAACTCGCGCAATAAAAGCAGCTCGCCGCGACGGCCTAGAACAGTACCCGCACCTCGGTGATGAGGTTGTGATTGTAAAAGTGGAACGACGACGTGGCGATCTGCATGCCGGCGCCCAGCACGGCCACAGAGTGCGTCGGACCCCAGTCCCTGCGCTTCAGCATGTAGAAGGCCGCCGGAGTCATGAAGTTCTGCGTCTTGCCGTCAAAGCTGCTGCCCTTGATGAACGCGGCATTGTTCTCCACGTCGAGCCACAACTTGTCGTTCGGATGCACCTGCCCGGTCAGGTTCCACTCAATCGCGCGTCCCTGCTCGGTCACCTTGGCCGTCGGCAGAAAGCCACCCAGCGTTGTCTGCACGTTGAAGCGGCCAAAGGCTTTGCCCGCGGCAATCCTCGGCCCATACACTGAGCTCAGCAGGTCATTCTGATAGGCGCGCGGCGCAAAGTCATGGGCCAGAATGGCCGTCACCGCATAGTTTCCGTGCTCGGCGTTGCCAGAGGCGATGCGATACTTCACCTGCACTGCCGCGTTGCCAAACCCGTCCTTCAGCGCCGCCGAGTGGTTCCGGAAGAACGCCGGCGGGTCAAACTCAAACTGCAGCCGCCGCTCCGTAATCAGCGTAACGCCGTGGTTGTTTCCGTAGCTCAGCACCTGCGCGCCGGGCTGGTTGAAGTTTGCCACTGAGATGCGCACGGACTGGGACAGCCGCGAGTCGGACTGGATCAGCGGTCCCATCCACGAGGGCTGCACTGCCATCATGTCCGCATTGTGCGCGCGGAACGCCGAGTAGCGGGACTCCTGCGCCGCACACGTGGTGGTCGTCAGGGCCACGGCCAGGGCCAGGGCTGCGATAGTTTGAAATAGTTTCACGGGTTAATTTCAGTTTATATATTCAGGAATCTCTGCGCAAAAGTGACCGCCGCCACGCATGTTCGTTCATTCCGCAGCCTTGGTCCCACGCCGCACAGGCCCCATCATCCTCCCGGCTGCGTCGAATACCCTTGCCCGTCCTCTCGTTCCTCTGTACAGTTGTGCCGCGGTCTCGCTGCCTGTCAAGCCTGGGGCGAAGAACGGTATGCCGCAAAAGCATCTATTAAAACGGCTTAGCTTGGTATCTTGGATTTGCGATGAATTTCTTCGGCACACGGTAGAATGGACTTAATCGGATGAACGAAACCACTCCAGCGGCTGCCAGCCAGGCTTCCCGCTCCACGCGGGACCCGGAGTCGCGGGTGCCTGTGATCCGGGTTCAAGGACTTCAGAAGACCTACTCCACCGCTCGCGGTGCTCTCACTCTCTTCCACGGATTGGACTTAGATGTTTATCCCGGCGAACTGGTCGCTATCGTGGGCCAGTCCGGCGCGGGAAAGAGCACACTTTTGCACATTCTGGGTGCTCTTGATACCCCTACGCAGGGAACGGTACACTGCGCGTCAACCAACGTGGCTGCTCTTACCCAGCGGCAGGCTGCGGCCTTCCGCAACAGCAGGATCGGTTACGTCTGGCAGTTTCATTACCTGTTGCCGGAGTTTACGGCGCTGGAAAACGTGGCCATGCCGCTGCTGGCCCGTGGCGAATCCCGTCGCGAGGCTCTGGCAGCAGCATTTAACTGGTTAAAGGAGGTGGACTTGCAGGATCGTGGCGAACATCGGCCCGGCGAGCTTTCCGGCGGCGAGCAGCAGCGCGTGGCGCTGGCGCGAGCCCTGGTCGGCAACCCGCAGTTGCTGCTTGCCGACGAGCCTACGGGCGACCTGGATGAATCCACCGCGGGCCGTGTCTTTCAGTTGCTGGAGCGGCTGCACTCCTCCCACGGGCTCACCTCCATTGTGGTGACCCACAATCTGGAACTGGCCGCGCGATGTACGCGGACTCTGCGCCTGGAGCGCGGGCGCCTTGCGGCTTTAGGACAACCCGCCTGAAGCGCGCATTGCCCCGGAAATGCACGAGGAAAGTGCACCGTTCCGGGTAGTTTCGGAGTCTGATTCTAGTAAGAGGTCTGGGAACGCGGGAAGCGAATCCGATCCAGGCTGGCAAGCGTAGGATGGAAGTTCCCCGGCAGGCACGTAGGCCGGAAGAGCCGGGCAGGTAAGAGCGCCCGCAACCATCCCAAAGGGCTGTTCGGGGCAATAAAGGAATTTTCCAAAGGGGCCTCCGGCGGCGTAGTTCAAAGAAGGGCGCGTGCGGGTAGGGCTGAAGCCGGTATATCCACCGGACGGCTACTCCCTCCGAAAGCCCGCTGCAAGGGAGAACATCATGTTCGAACGCTATACGGAGAAGGCACGGCGCGTGATCTTCTTCGCGCGATATGAGGCCAGCCAGTTCGGCTCGCCCTATATCGAGACTGAGCACCTTTTGCTCGGCCTGTTGCG